>NZ_JBQKKM010000051.1:0-33957 GCF_052116745.1 Niallia sp. Sow4_A1
GGTTACCACCTGACTTATCCATTATAAAGGACTTTTTCTATGCATAAAATAATAAAAGTGAACATTTCGAGTATTTTTAATAGTGAAATTAAATTAATGCAACACTAGTGATTTCTACCCTATTTATATATTTTCATGCAACTTACTAGATGATATCCTTAAATTAACAATTTATTGAAGAGGTGAGAGCATGGGAAGATATGAATTAGAAGAATTCTTGGCAAAGACAGAGCAAAAAGATAAGAATGAGGGAGTTTTTGAGTTAGAAACAGAAAGAATGCTTGAAATAAATTTAGCGAGTCAAATATGGGCGAAAGCTGGAAGTATGGTGTCATATCGTGGAAATATTCGATTTACACGGGAAGGGATTTTGGAGCATGGTATAGGAAAGATGTTTAAGAAAGCACTTACAGGAGAAGGCGCTTCATTAATGAAAGCAGAAGGGAGTGGGAAGCTATATTTAGCAGACCAAGGAAAGAAAATTTCTATTTTGCATTTAAATGGAGATTCCATTTTTGTAAACGGTAATGATCTTCTCGCTTTTGAACCAACAATCAAATGGGATATCAAGCTAATGAGAAGAATTGCAGGCATGCTTTCTGGTGGTTTATTTAATATAAATCTAACTGGAAGAGGAATGGTTGCGATAACATCTCATTACGAACCACTTACGCTACGAGTTACTCCACATAACCCTGTTTTTACAGATCCGAATGCTACTGTTGCATGGTCTGGAAACTTGCAGCCAGAGTTTGTAACAGATATTTCGCTTAAAACCTTTTTCGGAAGAGGAAGTGGAGAATCGATACAGATGAAATTTGCAGGAGAGGGATTTGTCGTTATTCAACCATATGAAGAAGTTTATTTTACAAGTGGTAGCAATAATAATGGCTAAATTGGTTGGGAATGGCATAATAGCGAGGGGGTTCGCGGGTCAATCGACTTCTACCCTCGCTTTTTTTGTATCTTCTTAAGCTAGCTCTTTATTTTATTTCCATTCGTAAGGTGTTTCTTGGTAGACATAATAGTTCAGCCAATTAGAAAACAATAAATGGGCATGTGAGCGCCAACTATTTAAGGGCTGCACACTCGGATCGTTATTTGGAAAATAATGCAGCGGAAGATGGATGTTTAATCCTTTTTCTTTATCCCTTTTATACTCCTCTGCTAATGTAACAGAATCATATTCTAAGTGGCCAGTCACCATAATTTGTTTGCCACTATTTGCGCTAACGATAAAAGCTCCAGCGTCTTCTGAGGCAGATAATAGCTCTAAATCAGGATGTTCTTTAATTTCTTGTATCGATACATTTGTATGTCTTGAATGAGGGGCTAAAAAGCTATCATCAAAGCCGCGCATTAGCTTATCAGATGGATTTAAAACATAGTGAGAATAAATTCCATAACATTTTTGATCTAATTTATATTTATTTATTCCAAAATGGTGATAAAGAGCTGCTTGGGCTCCCCAACAAATATGGAGAGTAGAAGTAACATTAGTCTTTGACCATTCCATAATTTTCGTTAATTCTTCCCAATAATCGACTTCTTCAAAACTCATTAATTCTACAGGAGCTCCTGTGATAATCATACCATCGTATCTATTTGTTTTTATTGCCTCAAAGTTTCGATAAAATTGTTCAAGATGATATGGACTCGTATTTTTTGATTCATAGGAAGCTGTTCTTAAAAAGGAAATATTTACTTGTAAAGGCGTATTTCCGAGCAAGCGCAATATTTGAACCTCTGTTTTTTCTTTTTCAGGCATTAAGTTTAATATTAATATGTTTAATGGGCGAATATCCTGTGCTTTTGCCCGACCTTCATCCATAATAAATATATTTTCATCTTCTAGTATTTCTCGTGCTGGCAAAAGATGAGGGATTTTTATTGGCATATAGGTATGTCTCCTCCTAATAATCATCTTATTTTGTATTTCCATAGTAGAAATAGTAGTGTTACATAAAATGTTTGGTGTTTATATATGTTTGACGGTAGGAACTTTCTATAACCGATAACATAGCTTATTATAAAATTGATTTGAATATGTCGCAATCATAATGTTTGGAATTTTTTAAATGATAGCATATTTTCTATGTTTATATCGAAAATCTTTTATTAAGGGAATGCCATGGTAGTTGATACATGAAAGTGATTTTGTCGAAACGTGTACTTATAACATGGTTTTTATTGTACAATAAAATGGAAGGTTAAAATTGCAGAGGAAAATCATGGAGGTAAAGAAAGAAATGAAATCTGACATCGAAATTGCTCAACAAGCAGTAATGAAACCAATCATACATATTGCCGAGAAAATTGGCCTATCTGACGATGATATTGAATTATACGGAAAATATAAAGCGAAAATATCCTCACAAGCCTTGATTGACTTGAAAAAAAATAAATCAGGTAAATTAATTCTTGTGACGGCTATTAATCCAACTCCTGCAGGGGAAGGGAAATCTACTGTGACAGTTGGTTTAGGCGACGCATTAAATAAATTGCAAAAAAAAGCAGTCATTGCCATGAGAGAACCCTCTTTAGGCCCCACAATGGGCATAAAAGGAGGAGCGGCAGGCGGCGGAAATGCCCAAGTGCTACCTATGGAAGATATTAACCTTCACTTTACTGGAGATCTTCATGCAATTACCACTGCTAATAATGCTTTGGCTGCATTAGTTGATAACCATATTCATCAAGGCAATGAATGCCGCATTGATCAAAGAAGAATTGTATGGAAAAGAGCAGTCGATTTAAATGACCGTGCCTTAAGAAAAGTAGTAATCGGCTTAGGAGGTCCCTTACAAGGAGTACCTAGAGAAGATGGATTTGACATAACAGTCGCATCTGAAATTATGGCTGTATTATGTTTGGCAGCAGATATCACCGATTTAAAGAAACGATTATCCCAAATGGTTGTTGCCTATAATGTAGATAAAGAGCCAGTCACTGTTGGTGATTTGGGAGTAGAAGGGGCACTTACTTTATTGTTGAAAGATGCGATAAAGCCAAATTTAGTTCAAACGATTGAACATTCTCCAGCCATAATCCATGGGGGGCCATTTGCTAATATAGCCCATGGTTGTAATAGTGTCATCGCAACAACAACAGCTGCTAAATTAGGCGATTACGTAGTAACAGAAGCAGGATTTGGAGCAGATTTAGGTGCAGAGAAATTTTTGAATATTAAGTCGAGAAATAAAGAGATAAACCCAGAAATTGTCGTTATTGTTGCAACGATTCGTGCATTAAAAATGCATGGAGGAGTTGCAAAACAAGAACTCTCTTTAGAAAATACTGAAGCTTTAAAAACAGGCTTTGCAAATTTACAAAAGCATGTGGAGAGCATTCAAGAATTTGGTTTACCATTTGTTGTTGCGATTAATAAGTTCGTGACAGACACAGAGGCGGAAATTGAGGTACTGAAACAGCTTTGTGAACAAGCGCAAATTCCAGTTGCCTTAACAGAAGTGTGGGAAAATGGTGGAGATGGAGGTGTCGAATTAGCCAAAAAAGTGTTAGCTATATTGGAGCAAAAGGAACAAAAATTTGAACATATTTATCCATTAGATGCTTCTATCGAAGAAAAAATACATACAATTGCATCGAAAATTTATGGAGCAAAAAGTGTTGAATATTCTTCTAAAGCAAAAAAACAGATAGCAGACTTTGAAAAATATGGCTGGGCTAATCTTCCAATTTGTATGGCGAAGACACAATATTCTTTATCAGATGATCCTTCGTTAATTGGCAGACCACAAGGATTTTCGATTACGATTCGTGAATTTAAGCCTTCTATCGGGGCAGGATTTCTCGTGGCACTTACCGGTGATGTTATGACAATGCCGGGATTACCAAAAAAACCCGCTGCCTTAAAAATGGATGTAGACGAGAACGGGAAAGCAGTAGGGCTATTTTAAATAAAGATAAATTTAGCAATCAAGTGCAAGTATTCGTTGCCAATAGTAGCTGCGTTATTTTTTTGTATGCTGCTATTGGGAAGTTTCTTGCGCTTTTTAAAAAGTAAAGAAGGAGAAAATGAATGTTTGATCCCACTGCCTTTGAAAACATGAGAACCGTAATGGAAGGCCTTATTTATGACAGTGATTTAGATGGGAAAATTGTCGTTTTAGACCGGAATGATTTATTTAATAGTAGTAAATTATCAAGAAATTATACGATTACGTTTAGGTTGAAAAATCAGCAAAACGCAAAGTTAACATTCGAACTATCGGCTGATTTGCAAAATTTATCTGCAGAGCTACTGCCAAATACAAACAAGGAAGCCTTAATTGGTGCGACTATTTATATTCACCTTTATTTACGCCATAAAAAGTCAGATATACTATATCATACCTTGCAAAATAAAGTCGAAGATATATGGGGAAAAGAGATGAAGATTGTCCAGGAAATTAGTTATAATCCACTTAATGCTGATAAAATAGTAAATAATCATATTACTATTGATTTTAAACGCTTCATTATCGAAGAACAAATAGATGATATGATCATTATGATGGAATTTATGGAAAAAACATTGATTTCCCTTTACTCTATTGATGCATTATTAACTGTATAAGGAGATGATAAAATGAATATTTATGATTTTGAAGTTAAAACAATGAATGGAGACTTACAATCATTAAGTAATTATAAAGAGAAAGTATTATTGATTGTAAATACAGCTAGTAAATGCGGCTTTACACCTCAATTTAAAGAATTACAAGAATTGTATCAAACGTATAAAGATAAGGGATTTTCTGTATTAGGATTCCCAAGCAATCAGTTTTTAAATCAGGATCCAGGAACAAACGAGGAGATTATGTCGTTTTGTGAAATAAACTATGGTGTAACATTTCCGATGTTTGCTAAAATCGATGTAAATGGAAAAACGGCTGATCCACTATATCAATATTTAACAAAAGAATCACCTGGTACGCTCGGAGTAAAGGCGATTAAGTGGAATTTCACTAAATTTTTAATTGATCAGGATGGAAAAGTTATTGGGCGATATGCACCAAATACAAAGCCATCCGAATTAAAAGAAGACATTGAAAAGCTATTGAATCATTAAAATAAAAAAGGGATTCTGCTCGAAATTTAGTGGAGACGTAATTTACTTCAAGAAAGGCAGAACCCCGTTTCTTATACATATTTTTACTCTATTAACGATAAGAAAATAAGCGGATAAAACCTGATTTTTTTTGTTTCGTTTCCTTTTCGTTTATGAAATTTTGTTTTGTTTTTCTTGATTTAGCAGGATTATCTTCTTTATCTTGGTGGATAATCGGATTTTCTAATCGTGTTATTTTTTTTTCTTGGCTGACAATATGTTCTTGCTGAAGTTCAATATGCTCCTGTTGTTTTTTTAATTGTTGCACTAATACTTGATTGAAATTTTTTTGAAGTTCTAATTCTTCTCTGATTGTTTGTAAATCTTGAAGAATTTTTTCCGTGGCATCGGTGGCAATTGGGATAGAGGTAGGGACAGGGCATGTAAGCTCATCTTCAATTTGTCTTAAAGACAGTTGCTTTTCATTTCGCAGTTGTTTCACCTTTACTAAAATATCCAAGCTTTTTTGATCAAAATAGCGATAGCCATTTTCTCCAATAATAACTGGGATAAGGGTTTTTAACTCTCTTAACCAGTTTCTTAGAACCCCAGGACCTTCATCAATATATTCCGCAGCTTCTTTCACACTTAATAATTTTGTTTGTTCATCCTTAATAGAAAGTTCTTTTGTTTGTACACTTAACATTCTACACACCCCTCAATAATCATAATCAAAGCAAAACCATTGGCAAGAAGGACGTTTAAAGGCCTTGTCTTTATATCTTTCGAGAAAAGAGAAAAATATCCTTTGACGAGCTTTGTCTAGTTTTGTTGGATATCATATTTAATTATCAGAAAAATTATTATTGCAATATCTTTACAAACATTCTTAATAATAATACGATAAGAAAGGAACGTTGGAAAAACATTCCTATATTAATGAAAGGAGGAGGTACTATGCGAAACCACAAAGAAGTATCGATGCAAACAAAAATTCAAAATAAGAGGGATGAGGGTTCTTAGTGGAAAAGATGCAGGATGAAACACAAACAATAAAAATCGTTAGCTATCATGATGGGCTTGCCAAAAGTGTTGCTGATATGTGGACAAAGAGTAAGGAATCTTGGGGAGGTTCAGGTAAAACAGAGGAGCAAGTGCTCGAGCAGCAGCAAAGTTCCGATAATCTTGACACTTTCTTAGCTGTGTTGGGAGAAGAAGTGGTGGGATATTGCGGATTTTCTGTTTATAAGGAAGATGTTGGAGCGCTATATGTACCGTTGTTAAATGTTCGCCCAGATTATCATGGAAAGAAAATAGGTAAAAAGTTATTATTACATGCCCTTAACATGGCAATAGACAAAAAATGGCCAAGGCTTGATTTATATACATGGGCAGGTAACTTAAAGGCAGTTCCTTTATATAAGCGCTGTGGTTTCTTTTGGGAGGATAACGATAAAAATACTCACTTAATGAACTTTATTCCAACTGTTCGCAATAATGAATTAATCAATCATTATTTAAAAGACATGGATTGGTATGATGATTTAAAAAGAAACCTGGAAATTAGACCAGATGGAGAAATTGTTAATGGATTTACACACTATGAATATGTTTGGCAAAAAGAACGGGAAAGTGTTGTAGTTAAATTCGAAAAAACAGGTAGAGGAATCAGCTATATTGAAACAAAGGATTTTCAGTTGGAATTAATAATGGAAAATCATGAGTGTATAGAAGAAATAGAACAGCAAGTATCCTTGAAAATTAAAAATAAAGGAGCAAACCCAATTTCCTTGCAAGCTAGGGCTGATAATGATGGCAGAATTAGCTGCAGTTTCTCCAACACATTTACAGTAAAGGAAAAGGAAGAGTTGATTGTTCCATTTCCTTTTGTAGTAAAGGTAGGAGAGGAGCCTGTAGAAGGGAAAACTTTCCCGTCGTTAAAAGTTGATCTCAGCATAAACGAATTGGAAACAAGTTTACAATTGGGGATATTGCCTAAGTCGCCAATTTCTATTGAGACAAAAGAAATAGATGCCATTTTAGCTAAAGGAATGAATACTTACTTAGATTTGGAACTCCAAAACAATTTAAACAAAGACATTAGCGCTAACCTAATGATACCGATGAATAAACATATTCAATTTGATGGGGAGAAGTATTCTTTCACTCTGGCAAAAAAAGAGAAAAAGTGGATTAGAATTCCTGTTGAAGTGAAGAGTTGTGGCTGCTTTAAAGAATACTTTCAATGTGAAATGATGGGTAATGACAATAAGCTATTAAGTATTCAGAAAGAGATAACCCTTGCATTAAAAGGGATTGGTGAACAGTTTGTAGTGGAAAATGATAAGAGCTGGAAGGTATATAACGGTCCACATCAGCTTTCTATAAGTAAAGTTGATCACACAACGGAAATTGCTGATACAGATTTCACTCTTTTTGCACCAGCAATCGGAAAGCCTTTTTCTAGTGAACTGTCTAAACTAAAGCCGTATTTGGTGAACACAGATAAAGCTGGAAACAGTATTGCAATAAAATTATTCTTTAAGTCTAGCGATTTTCCTGGTATGGAAATTATTTTAACGAATGAACTTTTTGCAGAAGGTTTAATAAAGCGTTTGGTAACAATTAATAATAATAACTTGGTAGAAAAAGAAATAAGCCTACAAGAAACATTCTATGATTCTTGGCATAATTTATTTCTCCCTTTAAAAGGAGAAGTTGTGTCATTTTGTGAATTAAATACTGTACTTCCATTTGAAATCGCATCAAAGGATATAACGGGTAATTGGTATTTTTCTACTCCAACAGTGTTTCCTTTTGGAGTAGCATGGGATAAAGACGCTCGCATAAAAATGGATAATTGGAAAATGCATATAGAGTCTACACACTTCCTTCAATCAAATGAATCAGTCGATTTCCCCCCTATTTGCATAAATATCGGTGCTTATCGCAAATGGCAAGAATGGCAGCTAGCTGCGGAGGGAATGAAGGACGAACACAAAAGAAAAGTTGTAAAGGAATTAATCATTGAATATAACGATGGAAATATGATTTGGGATAAAGATGAAGATGTTAAAGTATCTCTAAAAAACTTTAGAAATCAACCAATAATTGGTGATGCTACCTTTAGAATAAATCATAATAAGGTCGATTGCGTTCAGATCAATACAGAGCAATCAGAAGTTTACCGAGTAAACCATCAAAATGCCATACAATTAGGTCTAAATAAAATGACTACTACTATAGCGTCAGCAACAAAGGATATGGACACAGCTCATTTGTTTTTTGTTTCGAATCAAAAAGGGATAACTACACATCTTTTAGAAGAAGAAGGATTAGCTGTTTATCAGGTTTCCAACGGAGTAGTGACATTTAAAGCTTCTCCTGCCTATTATCCCGGTGTTTATTCCCTTGAAGCGAACGGGAAACACTGGCTGGAGCACTCTTTTCCAAAACCGATTGCAAAAAGCTGGTGGAATCCGTGGTGTGGTGGCATAAAAAATGGTCCACCAGAGTTAAATGTCTTTTCTTTATTAAAAGAACATACAATATGTGAGTTTACTAGTCTAAAGGATATCCATCACAATGTCTGGTCTGGAATAAAGCTGGAAACAACGATTAATCATCATCAAAAATGGAAGGGTTTAAAGTATGTGCAATATTATGTAACAATGCCAGGCATACCGTTAGTTATTACATTTGTAGAAATAATGAATGATGCTGGAAAACGTATGGCGGAAGAAGATTGGCATACCAATCTATTTATGGCATGTAACGAGGAAGAAAAGTGTGTGCTTCATATAATGAGCGATTCGGTGGCAAATAAGCGATTTATCGTTGCTGACGAAGAGCAGGAAGCAAATGTAAAGGATAATTACTACTTATCATTAGGGGAAGATAAGTTTTACTTTATCACAAGTGAAGACGCAAAGGATGCAGAATATTATAGTAATAAAGATGCGATACAGTTAATTTCCTTTGACAAATGTAAAAGAAAAACAAACCGCCTATATACAGAACCGAACTATTTACTGTTTGCGAAAGAGGAAATCTCTACCAGTCTATTAAAACAAGTAAGAAGAATTGCATTTTAAGAAAGGGAATATTTTTAATGAAAATAATTGATGCACATATTCATTATTCGAATATAGACACATTCAAAGATACTGCAAAAAATCTTTCCTTAGTTGATTATAGCTTTGAAGGAGTTAAAGAGGAGATGGAGAAGGCAAAGATTGTCCTTGCAATTGGAATGGGCGTTACAGAAACTCCTGAAATGGGTTTTCCTGATTACCATGCGCAAACGCCGATGGGACTTGATTTAAGTGCAACTCTTCCTGAAAATATAGTCTACTGTGCTGGCGTAAATCCATATGATATGGATATGTCAGCAATTCAACGTTTGGAACAAGAGATTCAAAAGCCGAATGTTGTCGGAATGAAAATCTATTTAGGATATTATCCATTTTATGCTTATGATGATGTTTATGAACCAGTTTACAAGCTTGCAGAAAAGTATCATCTTCCTGTCGTTTTTCACACAGGAGATACGTATTCTGAAAGAGGGTTATTAAAATATAGTCATCCTCTTGCAATTGATGAAGTGGCAGTAAAACATCGTAAGGTGAATTTTATGATGGCTCATTTCGGTGATCCATGGACGTTAACTGGTGCTGAGATTATTTACAAGAATTCGAATGTATATGCAGACCTATCTGGTTTAATTGTTGGAACAAAAAAAGAATTGGAAGAAGCACATGAAGGAATATTTCTTGACCATTTGCGTCATGCATTAGTCTTTTCCCATTCCTATGATAAATTGCTTTTTGGCACAGATTGGCCATTAGCGCCATTTGGTCCTTATATTGATTTTATTAAAAAACTTATACCAGAGACCTTCCATAAAGATGTATTTTATCGGACAGCCTTGAAAGTTTTTCCGAAAATTAAACCGTTTTTAAAGGATGAATAAAAATATCATACAAAAAAGAAAGCAGGAGGAGAATGGATAAAACATTCTTCTCCTATTTTTTGTTTAGAACAAGTGATATTCTTTCTTATTCGAATAACTGCGTTTCATGATACAATAAGTTAAATAGAAGCATAGCTGGATGTGAGAATAAGTGGATATTATATACCAAGTAGAAAATTTGGTGAAAATTGAGATGGAAAAAGATGCGAGTGGACATGATTGGTATCATGTCGATAGAGTTCGAAAAATGGCTTTATTCCTTTCGAAAAAAGAGGGAATAGGCTATTCGATTATTATCGAGCTCGCGGCATTATTACATGATATTTCAGATGAAAAATTGAATAAATCAAAAGAAGAGGGGCAAAGGAAATTAGCGTCTATACTTGATACTATTCCGGTAGATAATCAAGATAAAGAGGTTATTTTATCCATTATTTCTTCTGTCGGCTTTAAAGGCGGAAACGGAATACCTCCAAGTAGCATAGAGGCGAAAATAGTCCAAGATGCAGATCGTTTAGATGCGATTGGGGCCTTGGGAATCGCGAGAACTTTTGCTTTTGGTGGAAGCACTGGAAGTCCTATATATGATCCCGCTTTACCAATAAGAGATAAGATGACGGAAGAAGAATATCGGAAGCATAATTCTTCCTCTATTCATCATTTCTATGAGAAGCTATTAAAAATAAGAGATTTATTACATACAGATAGTGCCAGAGAAATGGCAGAAGCAAGGCATCTGTTTATGGAAACCTTTTTACAAGAATTTTATAAAGAATGGAATGTACAGGATGAAGAGTATTTTAATTGAAAATGTAACAAAAACATATGGAGAGAAAAAACTATTTGAAAATATATCTTTTTCGATAAGTGAAAAAGAACGAGTCGGTTTAATCGGGATAAACGGTACAGGAAAATCATCTTTATTAAAAATAGTGGCTGGAATGGATATTGCAGATAAAGGAGAGATAACTGCACCGAAAGATTATCAGATTGCCTATTCTGCACAAAGTCCTGAATTAAACCCTGAGCTTAGTGTCTTGAACCAAGTATATGCTGGTGATGCACCTGTATTAACGCTTATAAAAGAGTATGAAGCCCTGTTGATCCAAATCAACAATGACCCTGAAAATGAGAAATTCCATGAAAAGCTTTTTGTTCTGCAAAAAAGAATGGATGCTTTAAACGGCTGGGAAGTTCATACAAATGCAAAGACTGTTTTAATGAAATTGGGGATTGAGCATTTTGATAAAAAAATCGGCGAATTATCCGGAGGACAAAAAAAACGTGTTGCGTTGGCACAAGTCCTCATTCAAGAGCCAGATTTACTTATTTTAGATGAACCAACAAATCATCTCGATTTTGAGGCTGTGAAATGGCTGGAGGATTATTTAAGTCGATATACCGGCGCCCTTTTACTAGTAACACATGATCGTTACTTCTTGGATCGTGTAACGAACAGAATGTTTGAACTGGACGGAGGGAATCTTTATAGCTATAAAGGGAACTATGGAGATTTCTTGCAGGCTAAAGCTATTCGCGAGGAAAATGAAGCGGCGACGATTGAAAAACAAAAGAATTTATTTAGAAGAGAATTGGAATGGATTAGAAGAGGAGCAAAGGCTCGTTCCACAAAACAGAAAGCAAGAATTCAACGTTTTGATACTTTGGACGATAAGCTAGCGAATGTTAAAGGAAAAGATAAATTAGATATTTCGCTTAAAGGGAGCAGATTAGGAAAACAAGTATTTGAATTGGTTGATGCTAGCAAGCGTTTTGAGGATAAAATCATTTTAGATCACTTTAATTTACTTGTGAAACCTGGAGATAGATATGGGATAATCGGTAAAAACGGAACAGGAAAATCGACGTTCCTAAATATTTTGGCGGGCAATTTATCTCTTGATGCTGGTGAAAGAATTATTGGTCAGACTGTAAAGGTTGCATATTATACACAAGAAAACGAAGATATGGATACTTCCAAGAGAATGATTGAATATTTAAAAGAAACTGCAGAAGTAATAGAGGCTTCAGATGGAAAAGTCATTACAGCTGCTCAAATGCTAGAAAGATTTCTATTTCCCCTTCATACACATGGGACCATTATTGGAAAACTTTCTGGTGGAGAAAGAAGACGGCTTTATCTATTGAAAATTTTAATGGGAGAACCAAATGTACTATTATTAGACGAGCCAACCAATGATTTAGACACACAAACATTAATGGTTCTAGAAGATTATTTAGGCGACTTTAATGGTGTCGTTATTACCGTATCTCATGATCGCTATTTTCTAGATAAAGTAGCTGAACAGCTATTAATATTAAAAGGAAATGGTGTAACGGACACATATTATGGCAACTACAGTGAATATTTAGAGGTTGAGCGAAAAGAAGAACAACAAACAAAAGAAAAATTCGACACACCGAATGTCAAGAAAGAGCCAAAAGCGAAAAAAGTAAAACTTAGCTATAATGAACAAAGAGAATGGGAAACAATAGATGAAGATATTGAAAAGGTAGAAGAAAGACTAGCAAACATTGAAACAGACTTAGCCGAGACAGGCAGTGATTTCGAAAAAGCTGCTGAATTAATGAAAGAGCAAGAACAATTAAATGAGAAATTAGAATATCTTATAGAACGATGGAGCTACTTATCGGAAATAGCGGATAAGTCGTAACAACAGGAAAAATGTCTTGGAAAGAGTCGTAAAGAGTGGAATTTATGAACAAATGACCTAGCTGTATGCAGGTGAAAGAAGAATGTTTATTCAGGCCGAGGATGTACTTTTTTTGAAAATAACGATAAAAATCCGAAAGCTATTTCTTTTTTGAAAAGGAAAAAAGCATGATAATATAAAGGATGTAAGAAGGGGGAATGGAATGTGAGGATTATTTCTATTGAACCAACACCAAGTCCAAATACAATGAAGATTAATTTAGACCAAGAGTTGCCAATGGGAAAAAGCAATAATTATAAGGCTGAAACAGTAGAAGATGCACCGGAATTAATTCGAAATATCCTTTCCATTGAAGGGATAAAAGGGGTCTATCATGTAGCTGATTTTTTAGCAGTTGAAAGAAATGCTCGCTATGATTGGAAGGAATTGCTTTCAAAAGTGCGCAATGTCTTTGGTGAGGATGAAGTAACCCAGAATCCACAGGAGCTAAATGAGCATTACGGAGAAATTAAGGTCCAAGTTCAAATGTATAAGGGCATACCAATGCAAATTAAATTATCGGATGGTAATGAAGAAAAGAGATTTGGCTTGCCTCAATCGTTTATTCAAGCCGTTTCAGCAGTGCGTACGCCTGAAGATAATGTTGTGATGACAAGAAAATGGAAAGATTATGGTGTGCGATATGGCGAGTTTGAAGAAATTGGTAATGTTATGGTGGAAGAACTCGTTGCTGCATATCCACAAGAAAGATTGAATACAATCATCGAATATGCTATAAATCCTCAAACGGAAGTAAGTGGAAATGCTGCCAGAGTAAAAACAAAGCTTACTTTTGCCGATTTAGAGGATCCTGATTGGAAAGTAAGATATCAAAAGCTTGAACAAAGTGAAGATCCAACAGTTGCCGATATTCCTGTTTTAACAAAGGCGCTTGATGATGAAAAACCATCGATTCGCAGACTTGCAACTGTATATCTTGGAATGATTGAAGATCCCGCTGTTCTACCTTCCTTGTATAAGGCGTTGAAGGACAAAACAGTTACTGTCAGACGTACTGCAGGTGATTGTTTATCAGACTTAGGATTCCCTGAAGCAATGGAAGAAATGATGGAGGCATTGTCAGACAAGAGCAAGATAGTTCGTTGGAGAGCAGCTATGTTTCTATATGAAGTTGGTGACGAAAGAGCACTTCCAGCATTGAAAGCTCATGAAGATGATCTAGAATTTGAAGTTAGCCTGCAAATAAAATTAGCAATTGAACGAATCGAACTAGGTGAGGAAGCAAAAGGATCGGTTTGGAAACAAATGACAGAGGCGCGGAAATAACGCTGTTAGTAATGCTAATGCTTTTTTGATTGCAGGAAGAGTATTTCTAATGTATATTTATGGGATATAAAACATAGAGGAATTGGAGGAATTAATTATGTCAATGGCATATGATGAATACATGAAACAAGTAGTAAAGCCAATGAGAGCAGAACTAACACAAGCAGGTTTTGAAGAGTTATTAACAGAAGAAGCAGTGGAGCAATTTATAGAAACAAATAAAGGGACTTCCTTAGTAGTAGTAAATTCAGTTTGTGGATGTGCAGCAGGATTAGCAAGACCAGCTGTTACACAAGCAGTACTTGCTTCAGAAAAGAAACCAGATCATTTAGTTACCGTATTTGCTGGGCAAGATAAAGAGGCTACAGCAAAAATGCGCGAATACTTCGGCGATATTGAGCCATCCTCTCCATCTATGGCACTTGTTAAAGACAATAAAGTCGTTCACTTTATTCACCGTTACGATATTGAAGGAAATTCCATGGAAGCAATTATGGAAAATCTAGTATCAGCTTTTGAACAATATTGCTAAACAAAGAATGATTCATGAGAGAGGCGGGCTTGCCACTTTCTCTCATGAACCTTCTTTTTTTTTATCATGTTACCATCCTTCAATAAACAGGATTAAACACTCTTTATTGTCCTTATTTAAACTTCAATATGATTCTCCTCTCTTGCTTATCCTGCATTTGAGAAAAGAGAGGGGGGAAATCCAATGTTCCTAACCATCCGAATGGTTCCACTAACATTCTAAGAGTATAAGGAATCCCTCTTTAGATGGAAGTTTTCCTTTATTAGAAAAATAAAAGTATGATAAATAGGAGAACAACATGATTATAACTACTGCAGGTAGAACGAATAAGGAAATGGAAATTCTCGCAAATAAAATTGCCGAAAAATTTCAATGTAAATTCGTAGAACGAAAGAAGGCTTCAATTGATTACCTTAAAGCGTATTATATGATGGATATATTAATCATCGGCAAAAATCGTTTTGAATATTATCCATTAAATACAGCACAACCATTCTTTTTTCATCCGAATTCGGCGGTATTCCGGATCAAAAGACTTATCAATCAAGAACATGATCCCTTTATCCAAGCAACTAATTTATCGAAAGGGATGTCCTTTTTAGATTGTACGTTAGGACTTGCTTCAGATAGCATTGTTGCTAGTTATGCCGTTGGAAGCAATGGGTATGTAGAGGGATTGGAAGTGAATGAGATAATCGCTTTCCTTGTAAAAACTGGTTTAAAGGAATGGAAGACAAGTCATTCGACAATCGATAATGCGATGCGTAGAGTCAAAGTTAAGCATGTTAACGCATTAGAGGAGCTTATCAAAAAAGAAGAAAATAGTATGGATTGTGTTTATTTGGATCCTATGTTCGAAGAAGAAATTTCTTCTGATGGTATCCATTCATTAAAAAAGCTAGCATATTATGAAGAATTGACAGAAGAAATTATCAATCATGCAAAGCGGGTTGCAAAACAAAGGGTCGTTTTGAAAGATCATTTTAAAAGTAGCAGATTTGATCGATTTCAATTTGAACAGCTAAAACGTAAGTCAGCCAAATTTCACTATGGAATTTGGCTAAAAAAAGAATAATGAAAAAATAATCTATCTATATAGGATAATACTAGATGATTTGATAAGAAATAATATATACTTAGACTATCAATATTATTTTATTACATTTTATTCTCATCAGGATGAACGGAAAGCGAGGTGTAATAAATGCCTAATTGGATTCGTAAAAGCCTGGTTGTATTTGTTTCTATTTTAACTTTTGGCCTTGTGTCTCCATCACCATCCACATTTTTAAATAATAACAGTGATAACGATAAGAAACCAATTGATGAAAGAGAAATGTCTTTTGCTAGAGAAAGTATAGAAGAGGCTATACTGACAGATAGTAAAGGCATATCAAGAGAAGAGTTTATTAGTGATATGCTTAAACGAGCAGAAGAGCAAAGTTACTTAAAATTCGGATCGAAAATCAAACCGGTAATTGAAGATGAATTTCGACTAGTCGTTCTCCCAAATATGGAAAAAGCAATTAGTGAGGTAACGAGTATTTTTCCGGAAGAGGAGTTAAGCTATTTGAATGTGACTGAGCTTCCATCATCAGGAACAAGTGAGCGGATATTTCATATTTCAAGACAAAATGAGGACATTATTCGTTTTCATGTAAGAAGGGATCGACCACCACAGGAAGGGTATTATTTTAACTTCCATTATCATACGTATCATGATCAATTCCAAACACATTATACACTTGGGGAAATTTATTGGGATAAAAATACTCCCCCTAAGTGGATGAGTTAGAAGAGTTGGCTTTACTTGTAGCAATTGTTGCTTGTGAATGAAAGAAGTTGAAACTTTTCTTTTCTGATTACGTATAGAAACTATAATGAAAAAATTTGGAGGTAGTTTAGTTATGGCAATTAGTTTATCTAAAGGACAAAAAGTAGACTTAACAAAAGGAAATCCTGGATTATCAAAAGTGATTATTGGATTAGGCTGGGATGTAAATAAGTATGATGGCGGAAAAGATTTTGATTTAGATGCCTCTGTATTTTTACTTGGAGAAAATGGAAAAGTAACAAATGATGCTGATTTCGTTTTCTATAATAATCCATCAGGTGGAAATGGTTCCATCGTTCATTCAGGAGATAATCGTACAGGTGCAGGTGATGGAGATGATGAACAAATCATTGTTGAATTAAAAGAAATTCCTGCTAACATTCAACGGGTTGCATTTACCATTACTATTCATGATGGAGAAGGAAGAAATCAAAATTTTGGTCAAGTTTCTAATTCTTATGTTCGTATTTTAAACGAGGAATCAAATGAAGAGTTAATTCGTTACGATTTAGGCGAGGATTTCTCTATCGAGACAGCATTAGTTGTTGGAGAATTATATCGTCATAATAATGAATGGAAATTTAGTGCCATTGGAAGTGGATACCAAGGCGGTTTAGCTGCATTAGCTACTGATTTTGGTCTGGAAATTGGCTAATTTTATCAGCATATTATAGGGGGAAGCTCTTTTCATGGGAATATTTGAGACAATTATTGATACATATGCCCAGTTTTTTAATTGGGAAATGTGGGGAGAAGTATTAACTGACCCAGTAAGTTGGGGTTATATTGGAACATTAGTAATATTAGAAGGCCTGTTATCTGCGGATAATGCATTGGTACTAGCTGTAATGGTTAAACATCTACCACCAGAGCAAAGAAGAAAAGCATTGTTTTATGGCTTATTAGGTGCGTATTTATTCCGCTTTATCGCAATTGGAATTGGTGTTTATTTAATCGAATTCTCATGGGTGAAAATACTCGGAGCTGCATATTTAGCATATCTCGCTATTAAGTATTTCATGGATCGAAGAAAAGCAGCGAATGAAACAGAAGATGAAGAAGAAAATAAAGGCATTAATAAAAATGGGATTCTAATCCGTACATTTGGTCTATTTTGGGGAACAGTAATTTCTGTTGAATTAATGGATATTGCCTTTTCTGTAGACAGTGTTTTAGCTGCATTCGGTGTAAGCAATCAAGTATGGGTATTATTAATTGGTGGTATCCTTGGCGTTCTTATGATGAGAGGTGTCGCAGGTGTTTTCCTTAAATTAATCGATAAAATTCCAGAGCTGGAAGCAACTGCATATATCCTTATCTTAATTATCGCAGTTAAGATGCTGCTAGGAGTATTTGATATTCATATTGATCATATTTATTTCTTTGGATTATTAGTTATAGCATTTGGTGCAACCTTTGTTGTGCATTTTAGAAATAAGAAAAAAGCAGAACAACAGGGCGAAGCATAATTATTTGAGGATATTTCTAGTAGTATTACATTAAGATAACTAGAGATATCCTCTTTCCCTAAGACTCTTTTCTAATAGATTGTTGTTTTTAAATCGGTTAAATGACTATAAGACTTAAGATTTAAGAGCAACAATTTGGAAGAAAACAGCCTTCCAAAAAAGTAATCTTATTTTTTCTCCTCCGCCTATTACCTGCCCAGGATATCCTTCGCATTACTTACGATAGGCAATATGGAACATCCTAAAAAAACGCCATGATAAAGTAAATATTTTCAAAAAAATAGTTTTATTGTAAGATATAATTAATTATCCTACTATAAAATTCGATTCTTATTTTTGAATTTTCAGAATAATTATTAAAAAAGTTGTTAATATCATTGAATGGAGCAAAGGAAATGAAATTATTCTCTGACTTAAATGAAAAACAAATGGAACGTCTTTTCTTTAAATTACCAGAAGAGGTGTTTAGTACTTCGGAGAAGGAAGTATTATCCTATGCACTTGCTTCCACTTTATACATGCCTGCAACAAGACCGAATATTTTCCACGATTTATTAACAAAAAAACACGCAGCTTTAACATCCATGGTAATTTGTCTAGAGGACTCCATAGGTGATCACGAAGTGGAGATAGCTGAACGTAAATTAGTCGAAGAATTAACAAACATATATCAAGCGTTGGAGGACAGCATTCTTATAAAAAATGAATTACCATTGATTTTTATTAGAATACGCTCTGTATCTCAGTTTTTAAATCTAATGGATTTGCTTGGTGAAAAAATTAGTTTATTAACTGGTATCGTCATACCTAAGTTTGAAGCGGCAGTGGGAGAGATCATTTTAAAAGAATTAGAAAAATATAATATGCTAGGGCATTCTTTATATGCGATGCCGATTTTAGAAACAAAAAAAATAATTGAAAAAGAAACTAGAATGGATGAACTTCTTTCCATAAAGAAAGTACTAGATGAATATAAGCATCTCATTTTAAATGTGCGGATTGGTGCTACTGATTTTTGCGGATTGTATGGTATTCGTAGAAATGCAGAAACGACTGTATATGATGTTGCGATTATTCGAGATTGTATTTCGGATATTGTTAATGTATTTACACGTGCGGATAGTGCATATGTTGTTTCTGGACCAGTTTGGGAATATTTTACAACGAGCGAGCGAGTTCTAATTCCGCAATTGAGAGAGACACCATTCCGAAAGCGGTATGGAAAAGCTGGAATGAATATGCGAACACAGCTCATAGATAAACATATGGATGGATTAATTAGAGAAGTTATGATGGATATTACGAATGGTTTAACCGGAAAGACAATTATTCATCCTACACATATAAAACCAGTGCAAGCATTAAATGTTGTTTCCTATGAGGAATATTTAGATGCTTGTAATATTATAGAAAGTAATAATGGGGAGATTGGTGTAGTAAAAAGTAGTTTTTCAAATAAGATGAATGAAATTAAGCCTCATTTCTACTGGGCACAAAAAATTATTTTAAAATCAAAGGTTTACGGGGTGTTTCATGAAGGATTTACATACATTGACTTACTTAAACAAGAAAATTTCATTACCAATCATTCATAATTTACAGATGGACATCATCATCGAAGAAAATCCATTTCATCTTCCACTAGAAGATTTTTTTAAAATGGCAGCACGAATCAATAAGAAACGGGCATTTTTATTTGTTAGTAAATTATTAGGCAAGCATTTACCGATTGAGCCAAATAAAGGGCTCCTTACTGGATTTATGTTGGCAGTACGTTATGAAGAAATTATTACTGGCGCTATTTCTCCCCAAAGAGAGGAAATAATGGCTATTTATCGTGATTCAGCTTCACAGTTTTTGGACAAGCCATTTATTTCAAGTGCACAAGCAAATCCTATTATAATCGGCTTTGCAGAAACTGCAACGGGATTAGGTCATTCTTTTTTTCGAGCATTTAAACAGGCTACTTTTTTCCACACAACTAGAGATAACGTAAATGAGCTAGTGCCAATCATTACTTTTGAAGAAGAGCATTCACATGCAACATCTCACCGTTGTTATGTTGAGGAAGACACTCTTGATAATCTACGAGAAATTATTTTAGTAGACGATGAATTAACGACAGGCAAAACAGCTATAAACATTATCCGAGATATTCATCAGAAATATCCTAGAGATAAATATACGGTTGTATCCATTCTAGATTGGCGTTCCAAAAAATGGCAGTTAGAGATGGAATCCCTTGAACAGGAATTGCAAATTAAGGTTCAAGTCGTCTCTTTACTTAAAGGTAGCTTTGAGCTTATCGGTGTTCCTCTTAATCTTGTTTCGCAAACGGAGATAACTGAAACAAATAGAAAGAAACCGCAACTTGAATATATTAGTCTCGAAAATTATGTGAAAGAGCGAATCGTCCCAATCACTTCCACAAGTTTGGCAGGGATAAGAAATGACTATGGGTACTTAAAGGATACAGGAAGATTTGGCATCCATATGGGTGAACTCACAGACGATTGGATTAGACTCGCAGCAAATGACCTGAAGAAAAAGCGTGTGGGTACTACGCTTTGCATTGGAACAGGGGAGTTTATGTATATTCCAATGAAGCTAGCAAGCTATATGGGAGAAAATATATTTTATCAATCAACGACTAGAAGTCCTATTTATCCCAATAATGAAGAGCATTATGGGGCTAAAAATGCATTCTGTTTTTCAAATCCAGAAGATTTGGATATTGTGCATTATTTATACAATATTGATGCTAAGCAATACGACGATATCTTTTTATTTTTTGAGCGCAAGGTTAGTGAGGATAGATTAGCGGAGTTGCTAGCTGAATTAACAGCAGTTCAAGTGAAAAAAATAAATATTGTATACTGTAGCGGGAGGTAAATCATGAAAGCAAACATAGATCATCTAGTAAGGTTCGGTTCTTATGATAAAGAGGATGTTATATTTCTATTAAAAGACTTAAGTGATGTTACATTAGAGGGCTCAACCGAGGAAAGGGAAAAAAGGGTTCAAGGTGGAGAGCATTATAGTGAAACATTACCAATCGAATACAATCCACCTGAACATTATTTGCAGCTTTTTTGGGAGACGCTCGATGCTTATAAAGACAAAGTAGCCCTTTGTACCGCAATTGTTGCAGAACAAATTTATCACAAACATGGTAAACAAACAGTATTGGTTTCCTTAGCACGAGCAGGAACACCTATTGGAATCTTAATTAAACGCTATTTGAAATGGAAATATGATGTTTCTCTTCCTCACTACAGTATTTCTATCATAAGAGATAGAGGAATTGATGAAAATGCGATTCATTACATGCTGCAAACACATAATGGTTATGCCCTGCAATTTATTGATGGATGGACAGGAAAAGGAGCAATTTCAACTGAATTAACGAAAAACTGTGAGGAGTTTTACCAAAAGTATCAGATTCGATTAGATGATACACTTGCAGTGCTTGCTGATCCAGGATACTGTACAACACTTTATGGAACGAGAGAAGACTTTTTGATTCCAAGTGCTTGTTTAAATTCAACAGTGTCAGGACTAGTAAGTCGTACTGTGTTAAATGAAGAGTATATCAAAAAAGATGATTTTCATGGGGCGAAGTATTATCAGGAATTAGAGCCATATGATGTATCGAATAGCTATTTAGACGAGATTACAGAGGCATTTCCAAAAGTAAATCCACTCCAAATAGAGGAATGTATTCGTGCAAATGAACTAGATCAAACCGTTGATTTTAAAGGGATGAAAGAAGTTCTGACCATTAAGGAAGAATTCGATATTGATAGTACCCATTATGTAAAACCAGGTGTCGGTGAAACAACAAGAGTATTGTTACGTAGGGTGCCATGGAAGATATTAATGAAGGATCCAGATAGCCCTTATGTTCAACATATTGTCTTATTAGCACAAGAAAGAAACGTAGAAGTAATTCCATATCCTAATATGAGCTATACATGCTGTGGTTTAATTAAGAAGGTAGTGCGAAAAGGATGAATCTATTTGCATCAGATTTAGACAGAACGTTAATATATTCAAAGCGTGCATTACATGAAATGGAAACTCCTTGGAATGAATCGATGATTGGTGTGGAAGTGAAAAATGGTGAACCTGTTTCTTATATGACAAAAGATAGTTATGATTTATTGAAGGAGATTGCTACTAAGCATTTTTTCGTTCCTGTTACGACGAGAACTTATGAACAATATAAGCGAATTTTTATTTTCAATGAAGAAATGCCAATGACATACTGTGTTACAAGCAATGGAGCAAAAATTCATTATAAAGGAGAGCTTGTAAAGGAGTGGGCACAAACCATTCACACCAGATTAAAAGAAGATTGTATGGAGAAAGGTGAATTACTACAAAAGCTACAGATTTATTCTTTACATGGCGAGTTGAAAATTGCCGATAATCTTTTCTTTTATTATGTATTAAAAACAAATATAGACGAAGATATCAAAAGAGAGCTAATCCAAGTTGCAATAGAAAATGGATGGAATATATCTTTACAAGGAAGAAAGCTTTATTTTATGCCAAAGCCTATCTGTAAGGGGGAGGCAATTAAATACATAATAGAAAGAGAAGGAGTGGAGAAATCAATTGGCGCAGGTGATTCCTTATTAGATTTACCATTTCTAAATAATTGTAAAATAGGTTATATTCCAAGACATGGAGAGTTAACTCTAGAAAAAATAAAAAATCCAACACAGCATCTAACCATTCAAAAAGGAGCATTTGCTGGTGAAGAAATCGTGAGAAATGTGCATAAACAGTTTATTTGTTAAATAGGAATAAATAGGATTAGAAGAAAGAGGCGAATGGAAAACACTCGCCTCTATACTTTATCCAATAGTAATGGATGGGTAGAATGGTAATATGAAACGATCATAATGGTTATTCCCTTTATAAGAGTAAGTATACTTATAGTTCATCTTCTGGCGGATCTTTAATCCATTTAAGCAATAAACAATAAATGGAGATGAAAAATAAATAACAGCAAATAAATACAATAACCCCGAATAAAATAGATTCAAAAAATATAGCCATAAAAAAACTAATCATTAGAGAAATAAAGATTAAATCAACAAAAACATACATATTTGATGATAGAACATTTTGTACATAAATTAAATCTGTTTCAATTTCATGATACGTGTATTTTCGAAAAAATGATCTCATAGTTAGCACCTACTCGCCTAATGTACTGTATTATATGCTCGAGTAAAAGATTAGGTGCTTACATCACGATTGAAAGAGAGAAGTGAAAAACCTTGTCCTTTCGCCTAAAAAATGAAACCTTTTTATAACATTTTCGTAAAGAATTATTAAGTAGAATATTTAGTCATAGCGTAAAGCTATGCTATGATAAAGGTAGACAGTTATCATTGGTTTAAAATTAGGAAGTGGAGAAAATGAATAAAGACTATTATACAATCAATAATGTTATCCTTCCTTTGTCTACGGAAAATTGGTTTGATATTCTATTAAAGCCAGTTAAAGAACGACCGCTACACGATACGAGTAATCGCATTTTTACGTTCGGTCAGGCTGTAGTAAAATTACTTGGAATACCAGTAGACGAGGATGAATATTATAATCAGCTTTTCGATTGGATAAATAAAGATAATACAGGCTTACATTTACTGACAGATGAATCGCTTGATCGGACGATTGATAATCAGCATTTTCAATCTATTCAAAAAGTATTTAATCGGATGCAGGAGCAAAATTTATCCATTAATCGTTTTGTTGCTTTTCTAGATGGAGAAAATGTGTTGATAAAATCCTCTATTCCTGCCATTCATAGAAAATTGAGAGAGAGCTTTATTAAAGTCATTCAGCATTTTTCAGAAGTGGAAGAAAACGGCTTGAAAAATAATGATTTAAGAAGATTAGTAGTTGATATAATAAAATGGTCCATCAATCATTTACAACCAGCTATAGAAGAAAGCCAATTAAATGAAAATATGCCTAAATTTCTTTGGTATGGTGATGCCAATAAAAGTCAGTCTTACTTTATTTACTTTCTTCTTACCTTTGGTTGTGACATCGTCATTGTACATCCTAATGGGGATGACATTCTAGAAAAATTAAAATTGGATAAGGAATTATTTTTTCAACATCAATACCCACGAATGAAAGAACCTGAAAGTTTTCCTAAAGAAGAACGAAAAAGAACAGCAACTGTAGCATATCGAGCGTCAAGGGAGATTGAGAGTATTCTTCACCATGAAGGTTCCAATCTTTATAAACCGTGGCAATTTAGAGAATATCTACCGATTTCCATTACATTAAAAACTACGTATGATGAAATCTTTCTTCTTGAGAAAGAACCGGCAATGATTCGTCCAAACTTTGATGTTAAAAATGGAGAAGTGCATATCCCGTCTGTTTTTGCTAAAATATTTGGTGTAAGTAAGAATCGAAAAGAGTACTGGGATCGAATCCATGCTATCGTGAATAAAGAGGAAACTTTATTAATTCGAAGTTTTCCGTTCACAAGAGCTATTATTAGTGATTTTCGATACCATTATCGCGGTGCACTTGGAACAGATGGTATACTTGATCCAGATAAGATGATGGCAGCACATTATTGGAAGTATAAACAGTTGCCAGCAGGTTTGCAGAAAGGAATAGCTGCTGCTATATCAAGAGTTTGCACAAGGACATCTCTGAAGAAGCTGGCTAATGAATCAGACGAAGATGTAGCGATTTTTCTGTTTTCACAATGCTTATTAATACCGGATGATTTCTTGAAAATGTTGCAAAAGTTTGATTACGCACAAGAAGTACCAAGTATCGTACTGTTTAAAACAGAGCAAAATGGTGTGTTTACAAGAGAAGATGCAGCCTTGCTGCTATTAATGAACACACTTGGTGTAGATATTATTATTTATAATCCTGCAGGACATGTAGACATGGAGAACTATACAAAAGATACATTATTTGATGTACACTGGCTTGAGGATATGGTGTTTGACATGGAATATAAAGAACCATCCTTTTTAAAAAGGGGTATATTTAGCGGATTTTTAAAGAATAGAAAAGGAGAATAAAAGATGAATATGCAACCATCAAATGTAAATAATGCAGACAATCAAGTTGCAGAGATATTAACAGAAGAAAAAGTGTCGGAAATAAAGTTAGCGCTTAGAAATGAGCCAGAAGTACAGAAATTGGCACAGTCGATTGACGAAAAGGATCAAATTCAAATACTCGAATTCGGGAAGGAACCTGCAACGCAAATCTCAAAATTCTCTGATAAAATCCTTAATAATATGAGAACTACTAAAGTAGAAGACTCTGGCGAATTATTGAAACAGCTTGGTAGAATCATGGATAAATTTGACAAAAAGGATTTTGAAGAGTCATCAAAGGGTTTTTTTGGCAAACTGTTTAAAAAAAGTGAAAAAATAATGGAAAAGCTTTTTGGAAAATACCAGTCTATGGGACAAGAGATAGATAAAGTCTATGTAGAAATTTCAAAATATCAAAATGAAATGGTTGATTCTACAACGATGCTCGATGAAATGTACGAGCAAAATTATCAATATTATTTAACATTAGAAAAATATGCTGTAGCAGGAGGCATGAAATCGGAAGAATTAAAGACCCATGTACTTCCTCAACTTGAGGCGAAAGCAGTTGCTGGTGATCAATTAGCAGGAATGCAGCTTGATACCTTAAGAAATGCAATAGAGCTCTTAGATCAGCGTGTTTACGATTTGGAAATGGCAAAAATGGTTGCCTTACAAACTGCTCCTCAAATACGCTTATTACAAAGAGGAAACACTAAATTAATTGGTAAGATCAATTCAGCATTTGTGACGACTATACCTATTTTTAAAAATGGTCTTATTCAAGCTGTTGCAGCCAAAAGACAGAAGTTAGTTGCAGACAGCATGAGTGAATTGGATAGAAGAACAAATGAAATGCTGGTGAAAAACGCTCAAAATATCTCCCAGCAAAGTGTAGATATTGCAAGGCTTGCAGGCAGCCCGAGCATTAAGATTGAGACAATTGAAGAATCATGGAATATTATTATCAAAGGAATGCAGGAAACAAAAACGATTGAAGAAGAAAATAAACGCTTAAGAGAAGAAGGAACAAAAAAATTAGAAGAATTGCAAAATAACTTCAAGCAAATGAAGCTTCAAGGGTAATTCAGACTTCATTTATGAGCCAATTTATTAAAGTATTTGACTAACAGTGTTGATTGTAGTGACTTCATTTTATTCTATAGGTAGTTAAGTTGAAAACATAGGGTTGGTTAAGTAAGTACGTCTTTCTTCCTTATGAATGCCTGTTTTCTCTGCAATCAACACATTTCTTTTAATAGCAAATTTCTTTTGGAAGTTAGCATGGATTAATATTATTTCATTTATTGAAAGCTTTAAAAAAAGTTTGATAACAAATATTACTACCATACATAGGAGTGAGAATCATGGCAATTAATTTACAAAAAGGACAAAGAGTTGATTTAACAAAGGGAAATCCAGGATTAAGTAAAATTTTAATTGGTCTTGGCTGGGATCCAGTTCAGCAAAATAAAGGCGGAGGGCTTTTAGGATCTTTATTTGGTGGTGGTTCGACAGCAAGTATTGATTGTGATGCTTCTGTCATTATGGTCAATGAACAGGGGAAGGTTCAAGCAAATAATGATGTTATCTATTTTGGAAATTTAAAAAGCCGCGATGGTAGTGTCCACCATTCAGGAGATAACCTAACAGGTGACGGTGATGGGGATGATGAACAAATAAATATTGAATTAAATAAGGTGCCATCACATATTCAAAAGTTAATATTTGTTGTAAATATATATGATGCAGTGAAAAGAAGACAACATTTTGGCATGATTCAAAATGCTTTTATTCGAATCGTCAATCCTTTATCCAATCAATCGCTTATTCACTACAACTTGACAGATGATTATGCAGGTAAGACTAGTTTGATAGTCGGTGAATTATATAGACATGGACAAGATTGGAAGTTTGCGGCAATTGGTACAGGGACAAACGCAGGTAGTCTAGGTGAAGTTGTTAAATCTTATTCCTAATTTTGTCAAATAGGCACAAAAAAGCTGCTGTCTATAAATCAATCTATTATTCAGATATGGGGGAATAGAAATGAGTATTAATCTTTCTAAAGGACAACGAATTGATTTAACAAAAACAAATCCAGGGTTAACTAGAGCTATCATTGGGTTGGGCTGGGATATTAACCAGTACGATGGTGGAACTGGCTTTGATTTAGATGCGTCAGCTTTTATGGCAAATGAAAACGGCAAGGTTATTAATGACGAGGATTTTATTTTTTATAATAATCTTGTCCATCCAAGCGGTGGAGTGGAGCATACTGGTGATAATCGCACGGGTGAGGGAGATGGAGATGACGAACAAATCATTATTGATTTTACGAAGATTCCTCTTCACGTTAATAAAATCGGCATTGCTGTTACTATTCATGATGCAGAATCAAGAAGACAAAACTTTGGACAAGTTTCCAATGCGTTTGTACGTGTCGTAAATGAAGATAATAATATAGAAATCCTACGCTTTGACTTAGGGGAAGATTTTTCTGTCGAGACAGCTGTTATCGTTTGTGAGCTTTACAAACATAATGGGGAATGGAAATTTAATGCCATAGGAAGTGGATTTTCAGGAGGACTTGCCGCCCTGTGCCGTAATTATGGATTAGAAGTTTAACTAGAATTGTAAGTCTTTAAAAAGAGTCATATCCCAAAAGAATGAAAGTAGAAGAATTGCAAAAAGATTCTTCTATCCATTCTTTTGGATTTTTTTATGAAGAATTTAGGTAATTTTATCTAGTTTTTGAGATTCCTAACCTATGCTATAATTTTAGTAGAATAGGTTTCTCCTCTCTTTCTTATTTTTAGAAAGAACATAGAGAGATTAGTTGTGGGGGATATGGATGAGATGGCTCAAAAGAATAGCACCATTATGTATGATAGCAGCAACGAGCATTTTGATGGGAAACTCCCAGCTTCCGAATAATGAAATATACTTAAAAAACTTATCTGAACTAACCATTATTAAGGCGAATTTATCCCTAGAAGCAAAAGAAAACTTAGGAAATATGATAATTTTGCCAGAAGAATCTTATGATCAAGAAGAAGCAGCTGCAATAATTGAAAGATTAAATCAATTGCCTTCTACTCTATTAAATAAGGTGCAATCTAGGGGAATAAAAGTAAAATTATTTACTGGAAAATTAACAGATAATAAGACAGCACAGAAATTTGCTGGAATTATTCCAAGGGGCTACACCTCTCAAAAGACGTGGGATGATGTTCCTGGTATTGGTGGCGGGAAAGTGGTTCTTGTAAAAATAGGTGCGAGTGAAAAGGGACAAGGGCACAGCTCTGTTAATTTAGAATATCATGAATTGGCTCATTCCATTGATTATAAAGTTCTAAACAATGCGAGCAAAACAGAAGCATATAGATTAGTTTGGAACGAGGAAAAAGGGAAGTTATTTCCTAATAGACAATACTTTCTTCAATATGCAGAAGAATATTTCGCAGAAACATTTGCCATGTTTTATATGGGAGGAAAGGAAAAGGAAACACTTTCGCAACTAGCTCCGAAAACATATCAGTATATCGCTACAATACAATAAGCTTGTAGGGAATCGCAATTTAATATAAAGGGTGTATAAAATGAGACAATATTTAGATCTATGTAAGCATGTTTTAACAAATGGTGTAAAAAAAGAAGATCGAACTGGAACTGGAACTATTAGTACCTTTGGATATCAAATGAGGTTTGATCTTTCAGAAGGATTTCCATTAATTACAACGAAAAAGCTGCATTTACGTTCCATAATTTATGAGTTGCTTTGGTTTTTAAATGGCGATACAAATGTGAAATATTTACAAGATCATAATGTTCGAATTTGGAATGAATGGGCAGATGAGCAAGGTAACTTAGGCCCAGTTTATGGACATCAATGGCGCTCTTGGACGACAAGAGAAGGGAACACAATTGACCAAATATCTGAATTGATTCATGCAATCAAGACAAATCCAGATTCTAGAAGATTAATTATTAGTGCATGGAACGTTGGGGACATGGAGAAAATGGCTTTGCCACCATGTCATTGTCTTTTTCAATTTTATGTTGCAGATGGTAAATTATCTTGTCAACTGTACCAGCGTTCAGCAGATGTATTTCTTGGAGTGCCTTTTAATATTGCTTCTTACGCTCTGCTTACACATATGATCGCCCAAGTTTGTGATTTAGAGGTAGGAGAATTTATTCATTCCTTTGGAGATGTTCATATCTATACAAATCATGTTGAGCAGGTAAAACTTCAGTTAACGAGAGATCCAAAGACATTACCACAGTTGAAAATGAATAAAGACGTAAAAGATATTTTTTCCTTTAAATATGAAGATTTTGAAATCGTTAATTATGAAGCACATCCCCATATTAAAGGGGTGGTCAGTGTATGATTTCCTTAATTGTTGCAATGGATAGAAATAATGTTATTGGTTTGAATAATCAATTGCCATGGCATTTGCCAGAGGATTTAAAGTATTTCAAAAAAATAACGACAGGGCATCCAATTGTGATGGGGAGAAAAACAAGGGACTCAATCGGCAGAAATCTTCCAAATCGTGAAAATGTCGTTATTACGAGAAATCAAGGGTATATTTGTGAAGGATGTACAATATTCTATTCGATTGATGAATTTTATAAATGGAGTAAAGCCCATCAGGAGGAAGAAATATTTGTAATTGGTGGTGCTGAGCTTTTTGCAGAAACATTAAGCGAAACAGACCGATTATACATTACACGAATCGACCATGAATTTGAAGGAAATACCTTTTTTCCTGCTTTAAATTGGCATGAATGGAAACTTGTAAGTGAACAAAAAGGGATAGTAAATGACAAAAACTTGTATCCTCATGTGTTTTATGTCTATGAAAGAGCGGAATAATAAGAAAAAGGAAGGCGAATTCGCCTTCCTTTTTCTTATAGAAAGATTGTAGTAATCTTTTATATTAATTAAACATAGAGATATACACAAAAATACATTAAAGCACTGCCAGCTAAAACAAAAATATGCCAAATGGCATGAAAGTAGGGGATTTTTTGCATGACATAAAATACACTACCAACAGTATAAAGCAGGCCACCTCCAATGAGAAACAGGAAACCAGTCATTCCAATTGCATGATAAAGTGGCACGATTGCCATCACAATTAGCCAGCCCATAATAACATAGAGGATTGTTGATGTTACAATATATTTTTTGACATAGTAACATTTAAAGACAATCCCAATAATAGCTAATGCCCAAACAATCCCAAAAAGGGTCCAGCCTAAGCTACCACGAATGGCAACTAAAACAAAGGGAGTATATGTTCCTGCGATTAGAAGATAGATGGATGAATGATCCAATATCTCGAAAAAATCCTTTACTTTTTCATGGGTAATACTATGCAATAATGTGGAGCATAGATAGAGGATAATCATGGAAGCACCAAAAATGGAAAAACTTACAATTCTCCATGGGTTAGCAGTTTCAGCTGCATTTAAAATAAGCATTACTAAAGCGGGAATGCTCATAAGTAATCCAATACCATGGGTTATACTGTTGGCTATCTCTTCTTTTAGCGAAAAATCTTTTATTGAAAAATTCATAAATGAAAGTCACTCCTTATTCTTTCATTGTAAGGTATTACTTCCATAAAAACAAACAAATACAGCGATGAATTTATTGGGAAAAATTCTACGCAATCAAAATATATGAAAAAAAAGAAAATTTAAAATTTTATTAGGAGAAAGCGAAAAATTCATGGTATAATGTACGAATTAAAATGGTTAGAAATGAGGGTGTGGAAATGGAACAAAATGTAATGAAAAAATGGGTGCAATTGGAGGATATTATTATTGCATACCAAGGAATTAAAGACATAGTAGCCCATACTCCCTTACAAAAAAATTATCGATTATCTGAAAAATATGATTGCAATGTTTATTTAAAAAGGGAAGATCTACAGCATGTGCGTTCCTTTAAATTAAGGGGTGCATTTTATTCGATGAAGATGCTAGAAATAGAAAAAATGAAAAATGGTGTTGTTTGTGCAAGTGCAGGAAACCATGCTCAAGGTGTAGCATATTCTTGTCGTTATTTAAATGTTCATGGGAAAATTTTCATGCCAGCTACAACGCCTAAACAAAAGGTTACGCAGGTTAAAATGTTTGGGAAGGAAAATGTGGAGATTATTTTAACTGGTGATACATTTGATGATTCCTATGTAGAAGCAGTTGCTTGTGCAGAAGCAGAAGAAAGAGCATTTATTCATCCATTTAATGATGAGAATGTCATTGCAGGGCAAGGAACGATGGCCATTGAAATGATGAATGATATTGATGTTCCAATTGATTATGTTTTTGCAAGCATTGGTGGCGGCGGTTTAATGGCAGGATTAAGTACATACATGAAAAGCGTTTCTCCATTAACTCAAATGATTGGTGTGGAGCCAGCTGGTGCACCTTCGATGAAAGAAGCCTTAATTAGAAATAAGGTAGTAACACTAAATAAGATTGATAAATTTGTTGATGGTGCAGCAGTCAAAAGTGTTGGACAAAAGAATTTTGAAATCTGTAGAGATTATGTTGATGATATTGTTTTAGTGCCTGAGGGAAAAGTTTGTACGTCTATTCTTTCTTTATATAATGAGCATGCTATCGTTGCCGAACCAGCAGGAGCTTTGCCAGTTGCTGCCCTCGATTTATATAAAGAAAAGATAAAAGGGAAAAACATTGTACTTGTAATTAGCGGTGGAAATAACGATATTGATCGTATGCAGGATATTAAAGAACGTTCTCTACTATATGAGGGATTGTTATATCACTTCATTGTAAATTTCCCCCAAAGAGCAGGTGCGCTTAGAGAATTTTTAGATGATGTGTTAGGACCCGATGATGATATTGTCCGGTTTGAATATGCCAAAAAGAATAATAAAGAGAATGGTCCAGCGCTTGTTGGCTTAGAGCTGAAGAATAGGGATGACTATAAAGGACTAATTGAAAGAATGGATAAAAAAGGTTTTCCTTACACGGAAGTGAATAGAGATTCTAATTTATTTCATTTGCTCGTCTAACATCTAAAGTAATCGGTAATGGCCATGCGTGAGAAATTTAATCATGCATGGCCATTTTTTTAACTATTTTTAACATGAAACAAGGACAAGTAGAAATAATTTTCTAAATGCGTACACATATTTTATTCTTAAAGAAACATCAAGGATATGTGATAAAATTCACAGGTTACGAAAAGTATAATTTGTGGTATAGTGAATAGTATATGCTCAAAAAATAAAATCAATAGAGTGAGCATAGGAAAATCCTAAAAAATAAATGTATAATAAAGTAAGCGTTTTAATGAAAAAATGAATGACAAATAGGGACGTGTGAAATGAAAAAAATTAAAATTGTAACAGATTCAACAGTTGATTTATCGAAGGAAATATTAGAAAAATATGAAATTGAGGTAATATCTTTATCAATTTATATTAATAATAAATCATATTTGGATAGGGTGGATATTACCCCTGCTGAATTTATTGATAAAATGATGGAATCAGATGAATTGCCTAAAACTTCACAGCCTTCTGTTGGCACTTTCATTGAAAAATATGATGAACTTGCTGATAAAGGGTATGATATTATATCCATTCATATGACAGGCGGTATGAGTGGGACGGTAGAATCAGCTAAAAGTGCGAGCCAATTAACAAAGGCGAGTGTCTTTGTAGTAGACTCTGAGTTTATTTCAAAGGGGTTATCTTTTCAAGTATTAGAAGCTGCAAAAATGGTGCAAAATGGACATAATGTAGCGGAAATATTGCAAAGATTAAATCATGTGAAAAAGCATACGAAACTTTTTGTAGTAGTCGATACATTAGAGAATTTAATGAAGGGCGGAAGAATTGGAAAAGGAAAAGCTTTTCTAGGCTCTTTACTAAATATTAAGCCAATCGCAACGCTTGAGGAAGGTGTATATACACCTATTGCAAAAGTTAGAAGTCGCTCCCAAGCAGTAAAGTATTTAGTAGGTGCATTTGTAGAAGACAGTCTTGGCAAGAAAATTAAAAGTGTAGGAATTACACATGCTGGTAGTCTTGAAGTTGCCATTAAATTGAAGGAAGCAATAGAAAAGGCCACTGGATTTAATAAAGTGGATATAGATTATACTACACCTGTTATTTCAACACATACAGGACCCGGAGCTATTGGTTTCAGCTACTATATTGAATAGCAATCTTACCAACTTGATAAGATTTTAGATGCATTTATAAAAGAGGCTGGGACATAAGTATTTCAATCAACAACAAACACGAACTATAATGTAATTTAATTACATTATAGTTCGTGTTTGTTTTATAGAAAAAGGTTTAAAAACGAAGTGAAATGGAGCGGAGGACGCTCGACTCCTGCGGGAATAAGAGACGCTTTAGACCCCGCAGCGCAGCGAGGAGGCTTAGCTTCCTCCCCGGCGCATCGAGCGTCCGTAGCGCAATGGAACGACTTAGTTTTTACACTTAACTAGATTTAAAAACATAGATAACCATCATGAGAAAGTAGCTTTATTTAAGAGATAAATTAAAGATTGTTCGTCTTTAAAGATTAGTTATTTAGTTTTGTCCCAGCTTCTTTTATTCTGACAATAGTGGAAAAAAAGGAAATAAATCTTCTATGACAGGTGAACGTATTTGTAGAAAATGGGAGAAATGAAACTAGAGAAGTGGATTCAGGCTGCGACTCTTAGCAACAAACTTTACAAAACTTAGCCTATTAAATAAAAAAATGGAGTAATTAAAGGGAATTTAAGCGAAAATGTCGAATCAAGATAATAATTATATTTAGGCACACTTATAAGTAAAGCAGTGTATTTAATTGTGAAATTGTGTGTTAAAAGCATTAGATATAACCTTGGTACTGTCAATATTTTTGTGTAAATGACTTTTCAACTTCTCAAGGTAGATGATCACCTTCGTATTCAAATAGATTTGTTCGAAGTGTTGATTTGGGTGTCTAGGAAA
>NZ_JBQKKM010000052.1:0-33225 GCF_052116745.1 Niallia sp. Sow4_A1
TACCCACAAAATTAGTAACAGAAACCGTGCGTCAGAACATGCCATACTTAAATCAAGCGATTGGAAAACCCATTCACTTTGCCTTACAGGGATTAAAAGGTTTTTAAAAAAAGAAAAAAACGAAATTTTGATGAAAGAAAATATTTAGAAAACGGATACAAAATTAAAAGTTTTATTTTATAAAAAGGGAGCTAAAAAAAACTCCCACAAAAACTTGACTCAATCGTGAAAATAAATCCTTTTGTATAAATGTCAGATATGTGATATAATCTTATAATGCGTATAAAAGGAAATATTAATATAAACAATTAGGAGTGTTCTCATGTCAGATAAAATCGAAGTTGGAAGTGTTATTAAAGGAAAGGTTACAGGTATTCAGCCTTACGGAGCGTTTGTTTCTTTGGATGAAAATACACAAGGTTTAGTTCATATCTCTGAAGTAACACATGGTTACGTAAAAGATATCAATGAGTTTTTAAAAGTTGGAGATGAAGTGAACGTTAAAGTTCTTTCCATTGATGAAAATGCTGGTAAAATTGGTCTTTCTATCCGCGCTACAGAAGAAGCACCTGCACAACCAGAAGCTGCTAAAGCAAAAAAACCTCGTCCTAAACGTCAAACAGCTGCTTCTGTAGCTGAAACAGAAAACGTACAAGGCTTCAATACATTAAAAGATAAATTACAAGAATGGATTGAACAATCTAATCGTAATGATTTAATTAAAAAATAATTAGTTTTATAAAAAAGACTGTTGAAAAGGCTAATGCTTCATTTGATTTCATTTGAGGGCTGCTGCTTTGGGGCAGTCTTTTTTTTGTCGTTTTTGCTATTATTAAGCAGGTTATTGACACATAATAAAAGCATAAAATGAATTTTTAGAAAATAGCGCTAATAAAATCTATCCTTCTTTAATAAAATCAGCTAAAGTTAATGTAAAGGTCTTTACATATATAAATGGGGAAGGATGATTGGATGGTTCAAGAATTTAAATCTACTTCATTAATAGAACAGTCAGAGAAATATGGAGCGAAAAATTATAATCCATTGCCAATAGTGATTTCCGAAGCAGAAGGTGTTTGGATAACTGATCCAGAAGGAAATAAATATATGGATATGTTAAGTGCTTATTCTGCTTTAAATCAAGGTCATCGTCATCCGAAAATAATTGAAGCCTTGAAGAGACAGGCAGATCGTGTTACTTTAACATCACGGGCTTTTCACCATGATCAATTAGGTCCTTGGTATGAAAAAATAAGTACACTAACGAACAAAGAAATGGTTCTACCGATGAATACTGGAGCAGAAGCGGTAGAAACGGCTATTAAAGCTGCAAGAAGATGGGCTTATGATTGTAAAGGTGTAGAAAAAGATAAAGCAGAATTAATTGTGTGTGAGGGGAATTTTCACGGAAGAACAATGGGAGCTGTATCCCTTTCCTCTGATGAGGAGTATAAGCGGGGATTTGGACCGATGCTACCAGGTATAAAGATAATCCCCTATGGTGATATAAATCGATTGAAAGAAGCTATTACAGAGCATACGGCGGCATTCATTGTTGAACCAATTCAAGGAGAAGCTGGAATCATCATTCCTCCCGAAGGTTTCATGGAAGCGGCATATCAATTATGTAAGGAAAACAATGTCCTCTTTATTGCCGATGAAATTCAAACAGGTCTATCGAGAACAGGTAAATTATTTGCAAGTGAATGGTATGGGATTGAACCAGATATGTATATATTAGGTAAAGCACTGGGAGCTGGTGTATTTCCTATCTCATGTGTAGTTGCAGATAAGAACATATTAGGAGTATTTAATCCAGGTTCCCACGGATCAACATTTGGAGGCAATCCAATGGCATGCGCTGTATCCATTGCTGCATTAGATGTAATAGTAGAAGAGAATTTAACAGACCGTTCTGCAAACTTAGGAAATTATTTCCTGGAAAAATTAGCTGAAATTAACAATCCGATTATTAAAGATATTAGAGGAAGAGGATTATTTATAGGGGTAGAATTAACGGTTGAAGCTAGACCCTATTGTGAAAAGCTAAAAGAAGTAGGTTTATTATGTAAAGAAACACATGAAACGGTCATCCGTTTTGCACCTCCATTAACGATTACCATTGAAGAGTTAGATTGGGCTTTAGAGCGAATTAAGCAAGTATTAAATGTAAACAATCAATAAAATAAAAATATATAGTTAAAAGCTGGCTGGAAGGTCAGCTTTATTAAGTTAGATGGATAAAGTGATAGATACCTAATAAAGAAGCTTCTCCTTACTTGGGGCTTACTATAGGATAAGTGATCAAGAGGATACATATACTATTTGTCGGCTGCATAAGCTTAATCTTTTGATTTTCATAGAAGTTTGTTTAATAATAAGTCATACACTAGGTTTTACATTATTAATTCTTAAAAAATGGAATGGAGGCATTTATTTGGAAAACTTTATTTTTTATAATCCGACAAAACTTATTTTTGGTAAAGGTCAATTAGAACAATTAAAAGATCAATTAGCCTCATATGGGAAGAAGATTCTCTTCGTTTACGGTGGGGGAAGTATTAAGAAAAATGGTCTATACGATAAAGTAATGACTATTTTAAATGAAAATGGCAAAGAAGTATTTGAATTATCTGGTGTAGAGCCAAATCCCCGATTAACTACTGTACAGCGTGGAGTTGATATTTGTAAAACAGAAGGAATCGATTTTATATTAGCCGTCGGTGGAGGAAGTGTTATTGACTGTACAAAGGCCATTGCTGCAGGTGCAAAATTTGATGGCAACCCATGGGAGTTTATTACAAAAAAAGCAGCTCCAAAAGCAGCTTTACCGTTTGGAACAGTTCTAACACTAGCTGCAACTGGGTCAGAAATGAATGCAGGCTCTGTTATTACAAATTGGGAAACGCAAGAAAAAGTTGGCTGGGGAAGTCCATTTACATTCCCTGTGTTTTCTATTCTAGATCCGGAAAATACTTATACAGTTCCTAAAGATCAAACGATTTATGGAATCGTGGATATGATGTCACATGTTTTTGAACATTATTTCCACCTAGAAGAGCATACAGAACTTCAAGATTATATGTGCGAATCTGTATTGAAAACGGTCATAGAGTTTGGTCCGAAGCTTGTTAATGACTTAGACAATTATGAATATCGAGCTGCAATTTTATATTGTGGAACGATGGCTCTTAATGGAATGCTTAATATGGGGTACCGTGGAGACTGGGCTTCACATAACATTGAGCATGCTGTTTCTGCCGTATATGATATACCTCATGGTGGTGGCCTTGCAATCCTATTTCCTAATTGGATGAAACATAACTTATCTGTAAAACCGGAACGCTTTAAACAATTAGCTGTTAGAGTGTTTGGGGTGGATCCTGAAGGGAAAACAGCGGAAGAAGCTGGACTTGAGGGAATTGAGAAGCTTCGTGCTTTTTGGAATGACTTAGGGGCACCTTCTCGTTTGGCTGATTACGATATTGATGATAGTAAGCTTGATTTAATGGTCCAAAAAGCAGTGGTAAATGGTGGATTTGGTAATTTTAAAGTGTTGAACGACAAAGATGTTTTAGCGATTTATAAAGCATCTTTATAAAAGAATAAATGAAAAAACATACAAACAATTTATGCTAATTGTTTGTATGTTTTTTCGCTGGAATAATCGTATTCCCTTTCTTATGGGGATAATAGAGAATTAAAAATGAAAAATTGGTGAAAAATGAAAAAAAAAGAAGTTGTATCCGTTTTCATAATGAGTTCTATCTTGATTCCTTTTTCTACTTCCGATAAAGTGGAAGAGGAGTATAAATAAATATTATAATTGGAGGATCATTTATGACACACGTTCGTTTTGATTACTCAAAGGCATTAAGTTTCTTTGGAGAGCACGAAATTACATATTTAGAAGATGCAGTGAAAGTTGCCCATCATTCCTTACATGAAAAAACTGGACAAGGAAGCGATTTTCTTGGATGGATAGATCTTCCTGTTGATTATGATAAAGAAGAATTTGCTCGCATTCAAAAAGCGGCAGAAAAAATTAAAAGTGACTCAGAAGTTTTGCTTGTAATTGGTATCGGCGGTTCTTACCTTGGAGCTCGCGCTGCGATTGAAATGCTAAATCACAGTTTCTATAATTCTTTATCAAAAGAAAAAAGAAACACACCACAAATTATCTTTATTGGAAAAGATATTAGCTCTACATATATGAGTGATGTCATTGATTTCCTTGGGGATAAAGATTTCTCTATTAATGTTATTTCTAAATCTGGAACAACTACAGAACCAGCTATTGCATTCCGTATTTTCCGTAAATTATTAGAACAAAAATATGGAGTAGAAGAAGCAAGAACAAGAATTTATGCTACTACTGATAAAGCAAGAGGTGCATTAAAAACGCTTGCTACAGAAGAAGGATATGAATCATTTATTATTCCTGATGATGTTGGTGGACGTTATTCTGTTTTAACACCAGTTGGTTTATTACCAATCGCTGTTAGTGGCGCTGATATTACAGCAATGATGGAAGGTGCAGCAGCAGCTAGAACTGATTTCGGTACATCAGAATTGAAAAACAACATTGCCTATCAATACGCAGCAGTTCGTAATGTTCTTTATAACAAAGGAAAAACAATTGAAATGTTGATTAACTACGAACCAGGATTACAATATTTCTCCGAATGGTGGAAGCAATTGTTTGGCGAAAGTGAAGGAAAAGACCAAAAAGGTATTTATCCTTCTTCTGCAAACTTCTCAACTGACCTACATTCATTAGGACAATATGTTCAAGAAGGTCGTCGTGATATTTTTGAAACAATTGTAAAAGTGGACAAGCCTCGTCATGAGCTTGTTATTGAAGCAGAAGAAAATGATTTAGATGGATTAAATTATCTTGCTGGTCAAACTATTGACTTTGTTAACAATAAAGCGTTTGAAGGAACACTTCTAGCACATACAGATGGAGGAGTACCAAACCTAATTGTTAGCATTCCGGAAATGAATGAGTATACGTTTGGATATCTAGTATACTTCTTTGAAAAAGCTTGTGCGATTAGTGGTTATTTATTAGGTGTGAACCCATTTGATCAACCAGGAGTTGAAGCATACAAAGTTAATATGTTTGCTTTACTTGGTAAACCAGGATTTGAAGAGAAAAAGGCTGAACTAGAAAGTCGTTTATAAGTCATATTAAAAGAGCTATCGATAACTCAGAAATTCTAAGTTATCGATAGCTTTTTTTATTCCATTACCTTCTATTTGTGGTCCCATATGTTTAAAGAATTCTTATAAGGTTAAATAAATAGAAATGGTTAATAGAAGGAGGAATTAGAAATGCTAGTTGAAAAAGAACAGGTAGTTATTAAATCATTACAGGAATGTATGATTGTATGTAATCATTGCTTAAATGAATGTTTAGCTGAAGATAATGTGTCGGCAATGGTTGATTGTATTCATTTAAATAGAGAATGTATCCAGTTCTGCAGTTATCTTGAACAAGCTATTATTAGAAAGTCACCGTATGCCAAAGAGTTCGCAGAAATTTGTCTATCTGTTTGTGAGGATTGTGCTACTGAATGCAAAAAACATGATCATCGTCATTGCCAATATTGTGCGCAAATTTGTATGGAGTGTGTAGATGCTTGTAAATCATTTCTAGAATCTTAAAATATTGTATGGAAGGAATGCTACGAGCTAATGAAAGCAAAGCCCTAGTTTCTTCATGCAGTGAGTTATAGAATACATTCAATTTTTTCATATTCTGATGCATACTGCTTTTTGTTGGCAAAGCAGTATGCATTGGAAAACTGACATCTCTGGCACTAAGTAATAATAATTAATTCATCCTTTTCTTCCAATACAAAGGAAGAGTTGGGATTTAGATAACTAGTTCCCCCTCTTTTCACTCCTAACAATAACTTCCCATTTGCTAATAAATAATGATTTAATGTCAAATAATCCACTAATTCTTCATTAATATTTTTTAGAGGAATAAATTGAAGTTTTTTATCTTTTAGTTGATTTAAAAGCTCTAGAAATGCAATCATCGTGTCTTGTGAATTTAAGCTATTATGCATAACGAAACTTGTTAGACTATTTGTTTCAATAATTTCATCTGCTCCAGCTCTTTTAGCATTCTGTACTTGTTCTGTAGTAAGTATTTCAACAATACATGGTAAATTTGCATTCAGCCCTTTTATCGCGAGTAAGGTTAAAATCGAATGCATATCTGCTTGCAGTTCTTCTTTGTTTTGGTCTGCAGTTATTATAACCTTATGAGCAGTCAGTATATTAGCCTTTAGTAAAACATAATCTAAATTAGAATTTCCTTTTACAAAATGTATTTTTTCAGGTACTGGATTAGTAGCTAAGGACTCGTCGATTAATGTAACAGGAATATTTTCTCGATCTTTAATAATGGAATGAATCATTAGCTTTGACCGCTCATTCCAACCAATGATAATCAAATGATTTTGTCCTCTATAGGTTGATTTTCCTTCTAAATAGGCATTTTGTTTAGCTACAGCTGCAGTAGCCAATGTCACTAAATAGGTAGAAAGGAACCCTACGCCTGTTAATATTAATGCAATGCCCGTTAATCTTCCAAGAATCGTTATAGGAGCATAGTCACCATAGCCAACTGTGGAGGTTGTTATAATTGCCCACCAAATTCCTTCAAATAAAGTGGGAAATGTTTCTGGCTCAATCCAGGTGATAAAGAACCCAAATAGGATAATAATAGTTAAAGAAATCGTTAATACACGTATACTCAACGGCAATCTTAAAAATCTTGAGAGCATGGAATTAGGCAAAGTAGACACCTCTTAAAGTTGTTATCCTTTGCATTATTGACCAATAAAAAAGCTTTCATAATCATATGAAAGCTTTTTTATCCAGTATTCTTAAAGTGCTATATGATAAAAATTAGCAATTGTTTGTTGTTCTTCTCTCAGAATTTCATAATTATTCAAGTTAGACAGCATTCCTTTGATAATAGGAATCCTTGGCTTATCGGCATCAATTTCTGTCATTAACACTTCCATTGTTACTTCGATCTCTTGTTTAGTTGAAAGGTGCTCGACTTTACTTAGAATCGAGTTAACAGCATTGATAATTTGCTGGTGGCTATCTTCTAGAAAGTTTATCTTAGGTTTCTTTATAATATATTTTATAAAATCATTAGATATTAGTGGTGGCTCGTTATTTGCATCCATATCCGATATAATAGAATCTAATCTTTTCAAAAGATAATTGGAAATATCTTTTGTTGAAACATTGCTTGATTCTAGAATTACAATTTTTAAAAAAGAATGGACAAGGCCTTCCTGAATTATTAGAAGGTCTAGAAGGTATTTTTTCTTCTCTTCACCATAAATAGCATGGAGACCTTTGAGATGATAATTTTGCATTTCTGATTGCATGCGTAATAATAAATCTTTAATAGAGCTATTTAATGGGATTGCCTGTTCTTTTGACTGCATGATGATAAATTCTTTATGCTTTAAGGCGTGGCTAAACATAAAAGTAAGCTGATCCATGTATTTTTCTCTAGCAGGGATTGATTTTAGGCTGATTTCTTCAAAAATATTAATTAGTTCATCATAATAATATTGCAAAATTTTATAAAGAAGAGATTCCTTTGATTTAAAATATAAATAAAAGGCGCCTTTTGATATCCCACAATCACTTGCAATTTCTTGTACAGATGTTGAAGAAAATCCCTTTTGTGCAAAAAATTTTATTGCTGAATCAATAATTATTTTTTCTTTTTCTTTCACGTATTTTCCTCCTACGCTTATAGGAAATAATTAAATGACTAGTTGGTCAAATCGTCCCGAATTCATGACTAAGTAGTCAAATTATATAGTATATAACAAAAGAAAGCAAATGAATAGGATTTTCTAAGTCATGCTTGTATGAATATAAAGGAGCTTTTTACATTGTACGAATGAAGGATTTGCTATATGATAATAGTTATCACTAGGCTGACGAGTGGAAAAGTCGAGTAATCCAATTGGTAAAATTAATTATTTATATGCTATTTACTTGACGCTCTATCCTTATGATTATAAACTTACTTACATATAGTAAGTATCATGAGGCTTACTGATTTTCACGTCCAATACGGATGATTAGTGGAAGAAAATTCTACATGATATATTTATATTGCTAATACAAAATAAAGAATACAACAGACAATAAAGGAGATTTTCGGATGGATCAAAATATTATCGATCTTCTTCAAAATAAAATGGAAATAATCGCATTTAATGAAGAGCAGAATTTAAGTTTAGTTGGACCAGTAAAACTGCCAGTACAACTGGGCGACCAAGTAGAAGTTTTTCAATGGTATACATGGTTACCAATCAATAAAAACCAAACGAAAGAAGAAGTCTTACGTTCATTACCGAATTTAAGCTTAGCTGAATATCAGCAATCATCTGTTTTAGTATATGGTGACTTCGCTAATGATGAAAATGCTTTAATACGTATGCATAGTATTTGTCATACTGGTGATATTTTTGGAAGTAAGAGATGTGATTGTGGATATCAATTAAAAGAATCAATGCGCATGATAGTGGAGAATGGGAATGGTGCCCTTTTCTATTTGGCAAATCATGAAGGCAGGGGGATTGGTTTATTTACAAAATCTCTCGCTTATATTTTACAAGAAAATGGGTTAGATACCGTTGAGGCAAATCTTGCACTTGATTTTCCAGATGATATGAGAAGTTATGAAGCACCGATAAAAGTACTTCAAGCTCTTCGACAAAAACCAGTGAAGTTAATTACAAATAACCCCAAAAAATTAGAGGCTCTAAAGAAACTTGGGCTTACAGCAGAGGAAAATGTTCCGTTATGGGGGGATGTTTCACCCTTTAATGAGAATTATTTAAAGACGAAAGTAAATAAATCTGGTCATATTCCTTTGAAAAATACAGTTACCATTTAAGGAGCATAGGTATGAAGCATGATCAAGAGTATATGAAGTTAGCATTGGAGCTTGCAGAATCTGCATTAGGTAAGACAAATCCCAATCCAGTAGTAGGTGCTGTGATTGTAAAGGATGGGGTAATTGTCGGCACAGGTCTTCATCGTAAAGCTGGGGAACCACATGCTGAGGTTCACGCTTTTAATATGGCAGGAGACCATGCAATGGATGCAACACTATATGTAACCTTGGAGCCTTGCTCGCATTATGGAAAAACACCTCCATGTGCATTGCTGGTTAAAAATTCAGGGGTAAAGAGAGTGGTTGTTGCAACAGAAGATCCTAATCCTCAAGTTGCTGGTCGAGGTATTAGCATCATAAGAGAAGCAGGAATTGAAGTGGAAGTTGGGATTTTAAAAAAAGAGGCACAGCAATTAAATGAGCGTTTTATTCATAATATGATACACGAAATGCCCTTTGTTATTTCAAAAGTTGCCATGACCTTGGATGGTAAAATTGCCACACATACTGGACATAGTCAATGGATTACTGGAGAAACAGCAAGAAAAGAAGTGCATCTTTTAAGAAACAAAGTAGATGGTATATTAATTGGTGTTGGGACAGTATTAGCAGATAATCCAAAATTGACAACCCGATTAGATGGACCTTCAAAGAACCCGATTCGAATTATCTTGGACACGAATTTACGAACACCCTTAAATGCTAATATAACAGATTGTAAAGAGGCACAAACGATCATTGTTACGGCTGCAAATATTGATTCAGAGAAAGCAATGGCATTGAAAGGAAAGGGAGTTGATTTGCTAGCTGTCTCTTCTATTAATGGAAAATTAGATTTAAAAAATGCATTACAACAATTATACAAAATCGGAATAACGGATATCCTTCTTGAAGGTGGAAGTGAAGTAAATGCAAGCTTTATGCGCGAGGGACTAATTCAAAAGTATTTAGTATATATTGCTCCTAAAATAGCAGGGGGGGCTAATTCCTATACGCCATTTAGAGGGGAAGATATCGAAAAAGTCGATGGGGCGGTTCCATTACGTTTTGAAAAGACGGAATGGATAGGAGAAGATATTAAAATAACTGCTTATCCGATAAGGAATGCATAGAATCTATGTGGAGGAAATAAATGAAGTTCGGATTTGATATAGATGATACGCTGATCAATTTAAGACAGCATGCCTTTAATATTTATAATAAAAAGCTTAAAAAGAATATTCCATTAGCAAGCTTTCATGCATTGAAAACGGTAGAAATTCACGAACCATTTGGATTGAATGCTATCGAAGGAAAGCAACTATGGGATTCACTTCGAGAAGAAATATATTTTACAGATTGTTCGCCTTTTCCTGGAGCTGTTGAAGCTTTAAATGAACTTGTTCATAATGGCCATCAAGTTTATTATATTACAGCGCGAAATAAACAATTTGCAACAAAAACAAAGGAGTGGATGAAGGAGATAGGTTTTCCTGTTGTGGATCATCACTTTTATTGCGGAATGGAAGATCATGAGAAAATAACGATTATTCAAAATCTCAAATTAGATTATTATTTTGACGATAAGCCAGCTGTTCTGGAAACGCTCATAGATCATTCTACACAGCTTTATGTGAAAGACCATCTTTATAATGAGCATCTTGAATGGAATCGAATAAAGGATTGGAAAGAGCTAAAGCAATTATATTAGTTTCTTACTCCAAAAATAAATGAGGCTGGGGTATAAGCATCTCAACTAATAATAAACACGAACTATAATGTGATTAATGTTATTTAGTTTTGTCCCAGCCCCATTTATTCTTATTTTATCGGAGTCTTATAGCTTCATTCCGATTCTGCTTTTATATCGTTTGATAAGGATTTGGCAGTCTACACTTGCAACGCCTTTTGTTGCATAAAGCTTATTTGTTAAAAATGTCTCCATCTCTTGGTTATCGAGAAATATGCCGTGCATATGTAATTTACTTGGACCAGTCATATGATATAGGCTGGTGACAGCAGGATCCTCTGCCAGTGTTCTTGCAACTTCCTCTAAATAGGATGGTTCCACATCTACATTAAAAAAAGCAGACACCGTTTTCCCAACTTTAGCAGGATTAATGACCGTTGTGAATTGCTCAATAATTCCTTTTTCAAAAAGCGTATTCACTCTTGTTTGAACAGCTACTCGTGAAATACCGATTTCTTTGCCGATATCAGTATAAGAAATGCGGCTGTTCTCGTGTAGTAGCGACAATATCTGTCTATCTATTTTATCTAGCTTGATATTAGGCACATAAAAATTTTTATCCATAAAAAAATCCTCCAACAAAAGATTCATCTACTTTCCAAATCTAAGTTTAGCTCAAGTGAGGAACAACAAGCCCTCCATAAAGAAAGGCAAGAACAATAACTATTGCTGGGTGTACTTTCCATTTTTGTAACAATAAAAAAGCGATTAATGCAATCGCTGCAGATTGAATGATCCCGATGGAATGGTAGGAATCTTGAAACATCTCAAACGTCAATACAAGCATTAAAGCAGTAATAACTGGTTGTACAAGCAGGGTCATCCCTTTAACAATCATTGAGTCCTTATGTTTCCTCATTAGTTTTAATAAAAAGATAAGCCCTATAGCAGAAGGTAGAATCGTTGCTATTAACGCAACAGCAAATCCTCCCCATCCACCTACTCCATAGCCTACATAGGCAGCGATCTTTGTAGCAACTGGTCCTGGTAACGCATTAGCAAAAGCCAACATATTGGAGAATTCGGTGTTAGATAGCCAATTGTATCGATTAACTATTTCTTCATACATTAAGGGGATAGAAGCTGGGCCACCACCATATCCTAATAAATTAGCTACTAGGAAACTGAGAAAAATACTCACAAAAATCATATTTACATTCCTCTTTCTTTTTTATGTAAGAATTTCTGTTTTAATTTAAAATGGAAGGCTCCATAGGTTAGAAAAATGAGTACGACAATACCAGGGTGTATCGAAAATGTTTGTAATAAGAGGAGACAGACAATTGTTAAGCCGATACCAACATAGATTCCTAGTCCTTTCACTGCTTTTTCTCCAAATTCATATGCCATTAAGCCAAGCATTACCGAAATTACAGGTACAACTGCCGAGACCATACTTGTTATTATTGGCGAATGACTAAGAATAGATATAAATGAAAATAAGAATACCATAGCTAAACAAGTCGGCAAGATGTGAGCGAAGACGCTAACAATTGCTCCAACGGTCCCTTTTTGACGATAGCCTAAATAGGCGGCAATTTTCGTTGCAATTGGTCCAGGAAGAGTGTTCGCAATGGCTAACACATCCCCAAACTCCTCATTATCCATCCACTTATATTTAGTCACCGCTTCGTGACGAAATAATGGGATTACGGAAGGGCCTCCACCAAATCCAAAAATACCTGAACGTAGCATCGCTAGAATTAAATCTTTATACATATAATTATTTCTCCTTTCTTTACAATTGAAACGACAGAGGGGAATCATCATTACGATACGTAATTATAATATCACTTATTTCGATAATATGTTTAAATAATATGTAAAAACAATACTAATGGGAAGTAAAGTTGCAGTAGTATGTGCGTTGAAAAATAAATCAACATATAATAAAATGATAAAAATATATTTAAAATTAGAGTTATCTTTCTCTAGCTTTCGTAAATAACCATTCATTATACCATTCCTATGCACGATGAATTAAATATTAGTATAGTTGGTGTTGATTTTATTGCAGAATGATCTGTTTACAAGAAACAATTTATACGAAAGTAGCCTTCCTTAAGTAGGTTTGTTGTAGCACTTTGTAAAATGTGAATATTCGGAATTAACGAGGAGGGATTTGTTCTTGAGAGATAAATTGGAAAAAAGAATTAGAGTTTCTGCGAAAAAAGAACTTGCTGATTTAGTAATTACCAATGCAAAAATTGTCAATGTTTTTACTGGTGAAATAATGACAGGAGACGTTGCGATCGCGGATGATACAATCGCTGGAATTGGTAGTTATAAAGGCAAAAGTATAGTTGATGCGAAAGGAAAGTATTTAATTCCTGGTCTTATTGATGGTCATGTACATATTGAAAGTAGTATGCTCACACCTCAGGAATTTGCGAAAATACTATTGTTGCATGGTGTAACCACAGTAATAACGGATCCACATGAAATTGCAAATGTTGCAGGTGCAGATGGCATTCAGTATATGTTAGATAAATCCGAAAATCTTCCATTGGATATTCGTGTGATGCTGCCATCTTGTGTACCTGCTGTTCCAGAAGATTCCAATGGTGCAACCTTATATGCAAAAGATTTAGAGGCTTTTTATTCCCACGAAAGAGTATTGGGATTGGCAGAAGTAATGGATTTTCCATCTGTATATGAGACGAACTTGAATATGATTGATAAGTTGGTGCTGACCAAAAAAAATAATCGCTTAATCGATGGTCACGCGGCAGGTATTGAAAGAGAAAAATTAAATGTTTATAGTGCTGCAGAAATCAGGAATGATCATGAAGCGACAACGTTACAAGAAGCAAAAGATCGTTTAGATTTAGGAATGTATCTAATGATAAGAGAGGGTACTGTTGCCAAAGATTTGAAAGCTTTATTGCCTGCTGTAACAACGAGAAATTCACGAAGATGTTTATTGGTAACAGACGATAAATTAGTAGATGATTTAATAGAAGAAGGTAGTGTAGATCATAGTGTGCGCATAGCGATAGAGCAAGGGCTAGACCCTATTATTGCCATTCAAATGGTGACAATTAATGCGGCTGAATGTTTTCGTTTAGAATCAATTGGAGCAGTATCTCCAGGCTATCAAGCTGATTTTCTGCTTGTCGATAATCTTGAAGAATTAACCATTCACAGTGTATTTAAAAAGGGTGAATGTGTGGTAGAAGATGGGAAACTACTAGAAGAGAAGCTAATTGAACATTCCTATTTGGCTACTAATTTACCGCCGATAAATTGTGCAAAAGTAACCTTAGATGATTTAAAACTTCCCTTAGCATCTGATTTATGTCATATTATCGAAATTATTCCGAATAGTATTGTTACAAATGAAGTAATTGAAAAAGTAGAAGTGGAGAATGGGAATTTTAAATCTTCTTTGAAGAAAGATCAACTGAAACTAGTTGTTGCTGAGCGACATCGCGAAACTGGAAATGTGGGAAAAGCAATAGTAAAAGGATTTGGATTTAAAAATGGTGCAATCTCCACAACTATTTCTCATGATTCCCATAATATCGTAGCAGTTGGAACAAGTGATGAAGACATATTGTTGGCAATTAATGAGTTGCAAAATATAAATGGGGGAATAGTGGTAGTATCTGAAGGATTAGTAGTTGCCACCCTCCCGTTACCGATTGCTGGGTTGATTTCAGATCAAGATTATTTAACCCTGTATGAACAGCTAAAGTCATTAAATCAAAAAGTAAAAATTCTGCAAGGAAATGATACGTTTAATCCTTTTCTAACCTTATCTTTTCTATCATTAACCGTAATTCCTACTTTAAAGCTTACAGACAAAGGATTATTTGACTTTCATTCTTTTACTTATAAAGATGTAGCAGTTACTAAATAATAGATTTTTTTCTTTTTTAATCTTTTGTTCATTATTTGTTCATAATTATTCGTTATTCTATAAATAGGTTAAGAGTTTCCCCTCTTAAAATATATTTGACCCGAAAGAGATTTCGGGTTTTTTCTTTTTTAGCCCATGATTATCTTGATAATGTAGAGTTCTATATTGAATAATGGAAATTGAATGTTTAAAGTCGCCAAAAAAAGTGAATACTTTTATAAGGGTATACAAATTAATCAATATAGACATATAATTTATCATTAATTTAGTAATAATGAAAGCGTTTTCTGATATAATGAATGTATAGATCATCTACTTACTAATGAGGAGTGGATAATGATGGAAGAACAAGCAAATTTTTTTAATGGGCTAAAATGGGGAGTAATTATTAGTATACCTTTGTGGATTTCGTTTTTTGGCTGGATAAAGCTAATTATTAATATGGCATAGAGAATTCTTTAAAAGATTAAAATAATGACATAAAAAAAGTGCATGCCCAAGAATATTACTTAGTCATGCACTTTTTTTAGTTACTCTGACGTACTTACATTTGTGGAAGTGGGGGATCAATTCCAAGCACTTTTTCACCGTCAACTGTTAACCAAATATAGTAATGATCAATTTCTTTACCTATAATCTTTTCAATTTTTGCAATTAATTTTTCTTGAACATCAAAAGACAGATTTGCAGTTTGTTCACCTAATGGCACATTTTTAAGACCAAGACTATCTGCAATTTGTCTTGCTTGATCATAAGATACCTCAATGTATTTGTCATACTCTGGTAAGTAAGCAGCTTCTGCTGGCTTTACTTGAAATGACACTATTAATACTACTGCTAATAAACTCCATACTAATTTTTTCATAAGTTCTCTCCCTTTTCATAATTTAATATTTCTTCTTTTAGTGCTATAAAAGTATCGACCACTAAGGGGTGATACATAGTACCCCGGTTATTTAGAATATCTTCAAATGCTTCTTCTTTTGATTTTCCTTTTTTATAGACTCTATCTGTTGTCATAGCATCGAATGAATCAACTACTGAGATAATTGCAGCTTCTATAGATATTTCATCTTCTTTAAGGGCTTTTGGATATCCTTTCCCATCGTATCTCTCGTGATGTTGTTCAACTATTAATCCAACTTCACATAAAACAGGTATTTTTGTTTCTTCCAATAAGTCCCTACCGAATGTAGTATGTTTTTTCATAACTTCAAACTCTGATTCTGTTAATTTACTTGGTTTTAATAGAATTTCAAGCGGAACTTTAACTTTTCCTAGATCATGAAAAAATGAAGCGAGGTTTAATCGAGTTATTTGCTTTCTATTTAAATTTAAAGCTTCTCCTACTAACAGAGAATATTTTTTAATTCTTTCACAATGATCAACTGTATAGCCATCTTTTTCTTCAATAGCAATTGCAAGATCCATTAAATCTTTTGAACATTTACTATAATAATGGAATACTGGTTGACTTGTTACGTAAATAAATTCAGTAATTTCATCTGAATGGAATATACTATATTTTTTTATAGGATTTTCAAAAAAAGATTGTCCAGCATTTAATTCGATAACTTCATCATCGGTGTGGTAATGCATTTTTCCTTTAAGGATATAAAAGTATTCAAAGCCATCCCACCCCTCTTCAGGAGTCATTGCCCAACTAGATCCAGGCATCATCTTATGATATATAATTTCTGTTCCATCGCCAGCAGCTATTAGTGAAAGTTGTAAGCCTCTAATATTTACTGTTTCTATAAATTCTCCCGTATTAATAATGGCCACAATTTACTCCCTCTCTTTATACAATAAAAATAGATTAGTATAATCTATATAATTTCAATTATAGTTATTTTAAATCATTAATAATTTAATTTTAATAGGTATTATTGATTATATTATACTATATTCTTAAAAGGGAGGATATTATCGAAATATGTAAAACTTAACAAAAATATTGTATCAAAAGTTGGATGGAAATAATAGCTCTAATTGTAAATACTGTTAATTAAGAAAAAATTACTAGATAATAGAATGATAGACAAGTAACTCCCAATCATTATAAATATTGGTAATCAAAATCAAACCTTTGAATAACGTCTGCTGATATTGTATGATAGAAAGTAACTATTAATAGGTAAAAAGGGACTAACCGTTGCAAAGTGTCACTTTTTGCAACGGTTAGACCCTTAATCGCTATAGTTTTTAATTTTTTTTGTTCCTTTTTGGTGGAATATCTACCGGGATATTTAACATAAGTTAAATTAGATAATGGATATGTCGGTATCCATTAATCATTGTCGTTACGAGAATTTCCGCCTTTTCGGCCAATTTCTTGGTAGAATTCTTTATCGTGGTTATCAGAAGTTGCCTGTCCACCTTTTTTACCGATTTCTTGGTAAAATTCCTTGTCGTGGTTGTCAGAGGTAGCTTCTCCACCTTTTTGTCCAATTTCTTGGTAAAAATCCTTATCGTGATTTTTAGAAGTAGCTTCTCCGCCTTTTCTTCCTGCTTCTTCTCTGCTCATTTTGTTGTTGTCTGCCATTTCTATCACTCCCATAAAAGATTTTTAATTAACGTTACATAGGTTATATAGCCGATTCTCAAGAGTATAAACGTAAACATATTGTTTTTAAGTATAGTAAATATTGGTAAAGGGGGAATTAAGGTATGATGATTTCAAGAGAAAGATTTATGAAAGTAGTTAGTTTTGCTGAGGAATTAGGATGTAAAGTTGTATATGATTCAACGAAAAAAATAAGTTTTAATACGAAAATGTATATTACCATTCCTTATCATTTTTCTTTAGAAAACACTTATGCACTAGCACATGAAATTGGTCATGTTATTGATTTTGTGAATGGAGAATTAAATCATGATAAATGGTTACATGACTGGTCATATCGTGTAAATGCGGAGATGAGTGCATGGGTCCACGCATATAAATTATTGGAGAACCTCGACATTCCATTACATAATTGGCAAACACATGTTAATGCGAAGCTAGCTAATTATTTTATTCTTCCAGAAGTAATATAAGGGATGCAAGCTAGCTCCTAAAGCGTTTATAATAATAGGCAGTGATTCATTTGTTAAAAATGGATTACTGCCTATTTTGATAAGTAAATAAAAAATATAGATATTAAGGATAAGTTAAGACGTTGCTATTAAAATAGAAAGAAGGTAAGTTTTAGATACAGACTGGGATAAAAGGTAAGGAGAACATTAAATGAAAATATTAATCGTAGAAGATAACAAACTGTTACTCGATTCTTTAAAAACAATTCTGGAAACAGAATACACCGTAGATATTGCAGATAACGGCGAAGATGGTATGTTCTTTGCAGGGCAGAATATATATGACCTGATTATCTTGGATGTGATGCTTCCACATGTGAATGGTTTTGATATTGTTAAACATATTAGAAAAGAGAAAATTAAAACACCAGTATTATTTTTAACTGCGAAGGATTCACTTGAAGATAGAGTAAAAGGCTTGGAATTTGGAGGAGATGATTATCTCGTTAAGCCATTTCAAACACCGGAACTTCAAGCAAGAATTAAAGCATTGTTAAGAAGAAGTGGAGCTCTTGATTTAGATGAGGGCATCAAGTATAAGGGAATCATACTAACAGGGAAAGAAAATGATATTTTAGTAAACGATAATCCAATCAAGTTAACCATAAAGCAGTATGAATTATTGGAATATCTTATTCAAAATAATGGAAAAATAGTAACGAAGGAACAAATTTTTGATCGGATTTGGGGGTTTGATTCAGATACAACGATTGCCATTGTGGAAGTCTTTATTCATCAGATTCGAAAGAAATTAGAACCATTTGATTATCATAAAGATATTCAAACTGTCCGAGGTGTCGGTTATATTTTGAAGGATTACTAAGGGGTAAAGTATATACATGTTTCGTAAAACAAGAATTAATCTAACCATTTTAAATTCGATTGTCTTTATTCTGCTAATGGCTATTATAGGTTATACCATATATCTATTTACGGAAAAGCAAACCTATCGTGAGGTCAATATGTCTCTTTATAATGGTATTGAAGATCTGAAGCGAATGGGTGAAAGAGATGGACGTGGTCCTATTCCAATGGTAGGTCCTAAATTAATGCTTATCCAGTGGAATAGTACCGGAGAAATTGAAGGAATCTCGGAAAACTCAATTATAGATTATACGGAGGAAGAGAAATATTTAAAACCGAATTCCATCAATATTTTAGAAAAGAAAACGTCGTCAGAAGGATTACAGTTTCAAACTATTTCTACTAATATAGAGATTAATGGAGAAACAAAGACAATTCAAATAATCAGGAATATTGATTCTGAGGAGAGTATGTTAGAACAGCTAATAATCATCATGACTGTTGGCATAAGTATTGGTAGCATATTTGCTGTAATTGCTGGTTATTTTTTGGCAGGGAGAGCTTTAATCCCTATCCAGCGATCATGGGAGGCCCAGCAACAATTTGTGTCTGATGCTTCACATGAATTAAGGACACCTTTAGCTGTTATCCAGTCACGTGCAGATGTGCTTTTTCAAAAACCGGAAGCAACTATTCAGGAAAGAGCATTGGATATCTCTGTTATTTCAAAAGAAACAAGAAGATTGAGTAAACTTGTAACAAATTTACTCACTTTGGCTCGATCGGATTCAAATCAAGTAGAAATAGTGAAAACGCAATTTGCTTTAGAGGAAGTAATCCATGATGTTGTTAATCAATATGCAGATATCGCTGATTTTCAAGGAAAAAAAATTTATGCCACTGTAAAAAACAAGATTTCGTTTATTGGTGATAAGGAACGAATACTTCAATTGCTTGTTATTCTTGTGGATAATAGTATGAAGTATACGATGGAAGGTGGAGAGATTCAACTACTTGCGATGGAAAAGGCTAATTCGGTTATAATTCAAGTAAAGGATACGGGGATTGGTATTCCTAAAGAAGAAACTTCGAAAATCTTTAACCGTTTTTATCAAGTAGAACAATCAAGAACGAATCGAGAAGGGACAGGTTTAGGTCTTTCCATTGCAAAATGGATTGTTGAAAAACATGATGGTACGATAAAGGTAGATAGTACATTAGAAGTTGGGACGACGTTTGAAATTAATTTTCCTAAATAAAACTGGCTTGTTTCAAAGCATCTTTGGAACAAGCCAGTTTTTATGTTGCGTTATTATTTTCATTCTTTCATATCTTTAGAAAGAAAGCCCTGTTGTTTGATCATTTTTGCGTTACTAGGGTAATAGGGTTTGTCGTAGAAATTAGCAATTCGATTTGTCCATCCTACTGGTGCTTCTCCTCTATCTTTTAAATATTCTTTATAAGTAGCATTATATTCTTCAATAATAGCTTGTTGCTTTTTATTGTATTTTTCTTCATGAAGAACACTTTGTAATGGTAATCTAGGTTTTAGGCCTGGATCACCATCTGGATAACCGACGCAAAGTCCTGCGATGGGAATGACATAGGTAGGAAGCTCTAAAAATTCAATTACCTCTAAAGCGTTTCGACGAATACCGCCTATTGGAACAGTGCCTAAGCCAAGTGATTCAGCAGCCGTAATGGCATTTTGCATGGCAAGCCCCACATCAGTAGCACCAATTAAAATGGTGTCCACATCTTCAATTGCTTTAAATTCCTTTCCCTCCATTTCACTTGCTAATTTAGCTCGGTAGAAATCGGCACAAAAAACAAGGAAGGCAGGAGCATTTTCTACATGTTTTTGATTCCCGCATAACGCTGCTAATTTTTTCTTTCTCTCTACATCACGAACAAGGATAGCTGTAACATGCTGTCCATTTGTCCAAGAAGGAGCACTTTGAGCTGTTTCCATGATCAATTGTAGTGTTTCTAAAGTCACTTCCTTATCTTGATACGTACGATAAGAACGATGATTTTTTAAAAGTTGTATAGTTTCATTCATTTCTTGATACTCCTTTTGCAATATTTTCTTCCTATTTTAGCATAGGATAAAGAAGGAATCTCTTCTAGACAACTCTATGATAATAAAAGAGAAAAGGGTGAAGCCAAATTACCTATTATACGTAGAGACTGGGAAATAAGCATTTCAACCAACAACAAACACAAATTTTTATGCAAATAATTCGCATAAAAATTTGTGTTTGTTGTTTTAAAAAAAGGTTTAAGAAACGAAGTGTATGGAGCGAAGGACGCTCGACTCCTGCGGGAAATAGAGGCGCTTTAGACCCCGCAGCGTATGCGAGGAGACCACTGAAAAACTGATAGCTATTGATGATTGGTCGTAACCGCCTTTTAAACTTAGATGTGTAAATTGTTTTCCGAGGTGACCACTTGCTTTCCATGGGGCGAGCGCCGAGCCGCTTCGTCGCTCCGCTCCTGCAGGGTCTCGGACTTTCTCGCTGCTCCCATAGGAGTCAAGCGGTCACCTCTCCAAACCAACTTAATATTCGCTTTCAAATAAATAAATTCTTATTTAATTTGGAAAAACTTCCAAAAAAAGGGGGAATATGCGGAATTTCTCCCCATATTCCCCCTTTTTCTTATATAATGGAAAAAAAACGTTGGTGGGGAGTATTTTATGCTTGAAAAACAAGAGACATTAAACTTAAGTCCATATATGTTTATCTACGATTTAGTTGTTCCGAAAGATAACATGCTTCGCCAAATAAATGATTTGGTTGACTTTTCCTTTATCCTGGAGGAACTAACATCCAAGTATTGTTTGGATAATGGAAGAAACGCTATCCCACCAATCCGTATGTTTAAATACCTACTCTTAAAGGTAATCTTTGATTTATCCGATATCGATGTGGTGGAACGTTCTAAGTATGATATGTCCTTTAAATATTTTTTAGATATGGCTCCAGAAGATCCAGTGATCAATCCAAGCTCCCTAACGAAATTTCGGAGAATGCGGCTTCAAGATATTGCTTTATTAGACTTATTAATTGGGAAAACAGTAGAAATCGCAGTGGAAAAGAAGATAATCACGAGTAAAACGATTATCGTAGACGCCACCCATACCCTTTCCCGTTATCGAAATAAATCACCGAAAGAATATTTACAAGAGAAAGCCAAAAAAGTACGAAAGTTAATTTATTCGTTCGATGAATCGATAAAGGAAAAATTTCCGGCCAAACCTACTTCGAATGAAGTAGAAAAGGAGCTTGTCTATTGTTCCGCATTAGTAGAAGTAATAGAACAGGAGGCAAAGGTCGTACACATTCCAGCTGTACGTGAAAAAGTAAATGGATTAAAGGAAATAATAGAAGATTTCCAGGAACAGTCGTCTTATTCCAGTGATGAAGATGCGAGAACAGGTTATAAATCCGCTGACCATGCCTTTCACGGCTATAAAACACATATTGCCATGTCTGATGAACGTATTGTGACTGCCGCTGTTATTACCTCTGGAGAACAAGGAGATGGAAAGTATTTAAAAGAGCTAGTGGAAAAGACAAATGAAGCAGGAATGAAGGTAGAAACTATCTTAGGAGATACAGCATATTCTGCAAAAGAAAATTTAGAATATACCAAGGAAAATAACATGCAGCTTGTTTCAAAATTACACCCAGTAATAACCAATGGACAACCTCATCGTAAGACGGGATTTGAATTTAACAAAGATGCCGATATGTATGCCTGTCCCGCTGGTCACTTAGCCATTAAAAAAGGAAAAAAGAAACGAGAAAAAGATGAAAACAGAAATCCGCAACTAAAATATTTTTTTGATGTTGAGAAGTGTAAAGTTTGTCCATTTAAAAATGGGTGTTATAAAGAAGGAGCGAAAACAAAGTCGTTTTCCGTTACGATTAAATCCAATACTCATTTGGAACAAGAGGCATTCCAAAAGACAGAAGAATTCAAAAAAATGGCAAAAGAACGATATAAAATAGAAGCGAAAAATAATGAATTAAAGAACAGACACGGGTTGAAAAAAGCAACTTCCTCGGGTTTATTTGGTATGCAGATTCAAGGGGCCACCACCATATTTGCGGTGAATTTAAAAAGAATTCTAAAGTTAATGAACGAAAAATAAGGGGAGGAATTGAAGGATTTAGGAAATCCACCTTTCATATATGGAGATATGTGGAAATAAGACATAAAAAACTAGAAAATAGATTTACCGATGATTTTTAGGATTTAAAAATCATCAGTTTTTCAGTGGTCTCGTATGCGAGGAGACTCAGCTTCCTCCCTGGCGCATCGAGCGTCTGTAGCGCAATGGAACGACTTAGTTTTTACACTTGACTATATATAAAAACATGGATACCATCATGAGAAAGTAGCTATTATTTAATAGCTGAATTAGAGATTGTTCATCTTTAAAGATTAGTTATTTAGTTTTGTCCCAGCCTCATTTCCTATAAAAGAGACTCTGCACCATCAATATAAATTTCTGTGCCTGTAATATGGTTAGATAAATCAGAGCTTAAAAAATATACTAAATCGGCCACTTGCTGTGCACTGCCTGATTCATTGGATAGTGGTTGATTCCCTTCAGGATATTCAACAGGTATCGTTATTTCTGTTAAGTGTTTCTCATCTTTAAATGTATTTTTTTCAATATTTGTATCTATTGCGCCAGGGCAAATCATATTTACTCGAATTTTAAATTGTGCTAATTCAAGTGCAGCCATTTTTCCGAATGCGACTTGGCCAGCTTTTGAGGTACTGTAAGCAGACATTCCAAAGTTCTTAAAAATACGATTTCCATTTATACTACTTGTAATAATAATACTTCCGCCATTTGTTTTCATATAAGGAATACTATATTTAACCGTTAAAAAGGTGCTTTTCAGATTTGTGTCTATCGTGTTATCCCATTCGGATGGTGTAAGATCTTCGATGGATGAAACGGCGCCATTAATACCAGCATTAATAAAAACGGTATCTAATTTATCCCATTTCTTAACCGTTTCATCAATAGCTCGTTGAATAGAAGTAGGATCAGCCACATTTGCTTCGATGGATATAGCTTCTTGCCCTTTATCATTAATGGAATTTTTCACTTCTTCTAAATCGTCAGCATTTAAGTCAACTAAAGCTACTTTCATCCCTTTATTTGCAAGTGAGAGTGCTGCTGCTTTTCCAATGCCTGAAGCTGCTCCCGTAATAAGTGCTACTTTATTTTTGAGGTCTGTCATTTTTGTATCCTCCTTGATAAATATCAATTACGATATTGTTTAGTATGATAGCGATAAGATACTAATATCCATTTTTTCCAAAGTAGAAACTTTTTTACTGCCAGTAGTAGAAAAAAGTGGATGGCAATCCTATATTTTCGAATTAATGCAACAAATTAGGTAATATGGATATAAAGGAGATGATTTTGATGAAGGCAATGGTAATAGAAAAATTTGGGGAGTCATCAGTATTTAAATTAAAGGAAATAGATACAAAAAGACTATTTCCTGGCCAAGTACGAATAAAAGTAAAGGCAACAAGTGTGAATCCCATTGATATTAAAGTTCGAATTGGTGCTGTACCAGGCGTTTCTCCATCCTTTCCAGCAGTATTGCATGGGGATGTTGCTGGGGTCATTGAGGAAGTAGGAGAGGGAGTAGAGTCCTTTCAAGTAGGGGACGAAGTATATGGATGTGCAGGTGGCTTCAAGGGGCTAGATGGAGCATTGGTAGAGTATATGATTGCTGATTCATCCGTTTTAGCACATAAACCACAAAATATTACTATGGAAGAAGCTGCAGCACTCCCTCTTGTTGGAATTACGGCATGGGAGTCATTATTTACAAAAGGTGATTTAAAAAAAGGAGATACTATCCTTATCCATGGTGGTGCAGGAGGCGTTGGCCATATTGCAATCCAGTTAGCTAAGTGGATGGGAGCAACTGTTTTTACAACTGCTTCATCCATTGAAAAACAAACAGTCGCAAAAGAATTAGGAGCTGATTATATCATTCCTTATCGAGAAGTGTCTGTAAAAGAGTATGTTGAAAAGTACACAGATGGGAAAGGATTTTCATTAGTTTTTGATACAGTAGGTGGTGATAATCTCGATCGTTCTTTTGAGGCAGCTTCCTTAAATGGTACAGTATTAACTATCGCTGCCAGGTCTACACATGATTTGACTCCTTTACATTCGAAATCACTTTCCCTACATGTTATCTTTATGCTTCTGAAACTCCTTGATGAGGAGAAGCGTTTTGAACATGGAGATATCCTGCGAAATATCACTAAAGTGATAGAAGAAAATCGTTTAAAGCCACTACTTGATAAAAAGACCTTTTCTTTCGAGGAAGTAGGAGAAGCACATGAATATTTAGAGTCGGGGAAGGCAGTAGGAAAAGTAGTTCTTGTAAATAAATGGTAGTGTGTATTGAGGGGTAGCTTCGTATAAAAAACCAGATAGACATCCAAAATACAAACGAAGCATATAGGAAGGAGGAATAAAGGTGAGCTTTCAAAAGCCAAACCCCGATAATCGTTCTGATAATGTAGAAAAATTGCAGGACATGGTACAAAACACAATGGATAATATTAATAAAGCGGAAGAAACAATGGTTAATGCAAGTCCAGACGAGAAAGAAATGATTCAACAGAAAAATAAACGAAGAGAAGCTGCTGTAGAATCCTTCAAAGAAGAGATACAAGATGAAGCATCAAATAGAGAAAATGGCTATCAGTAAGTAAAACAATATGTTTTGTTAAAAGCAGGCTACACAAGGTTCTGACGATAAAAGCAAAGTGTTAGAAAAATTCTTGTTAATAAATGGGGATTGCTAATCATTAGCTTTGTTAGTTAGAAATACTTTGATGTAGCCATTTTTATTTGTATTTGTGGCAATTTGTACATTTTCGTTTATTTTACTGATGTAAATCGATTTTCATAGTAAAATACAAATGTAAGGAATATTATTTAGGAGAACATGAAGATGAAATCGGTTATTACTGGGATGGGGATAATAGGAGCGGGTTTTTCCAATATAAAAGAGTATACCACTGTACTTAAAAATAATAAAAGTATGTTAAAGCAGGAAGAATATGAAGGGAAATACATATATACTGGTAGGGTGCATGAAGAACAATTAATTAAGTTAAGTAGAAAGCAAGAAAAAATGTCTAAACCTGTACGTATGCTTCTACAAGCATGTAACGAAGCAATAGAGCAATCAAAAATTAATGTTAGGGATTATCGAACAGCAGTAATCGTTGGTTCTTCAGCAGGGGGCTTAGCAGATATTAGTAAAGCTGCTATTTCTTCAGAAAAAGGAAAAAGGCTTTCTCCTTATACAATTGGAAACATGAATGCTAATTCTTTATCCTCAAGCATTAGTGCTTATTTGGAAATAAACGGTTTATCATTATCGTTGGCAAATAGTTGTACATCGGGTATAGATGCTTTAAATTTAGCGAGAATATTAATTGAATCCAATCAAATAGATGTTTTTATAGTTGGTGCTAGTGATGAGTCTGTTTGTGACACTGTTATAAAAGGGTTTCTACCCCAGCGTGTTTTACAATCTGAAGAACATCCTCAACCCCTATTTGGACCATTTTCAGGAGGAAAAGGATTTTCAATCTCAGAAGGTGCTGGCGTGTTAATTGTGGAAAATGAACAAATTGCCATACAAAGAAATGCCTCTATATTAGGGAAAGTAGATGCTACTTGTGTAACACAGGATGCCGTTTCGCCCTATCAATCAGATTCAACAGGTTTGCTCATGCAAAAGGCAGTTGCTGAATGTCTTCAAGAGAATATGCCAACGTATATAAATAGTCAAGCTTTAGGTATATTGGAAAATGACCATATTGAAATAGGAGTTTATCAACGTTTTTTTGAAACGAATCAGATTCCGATTACATCTATTAAAGGAACAGTTGGCCATGCAATGGGAGCTTCTCCACTCTTTCAAATAATTGCATCATTAATAAGCATAAGTAATCGGTTTATACCAGCAACTATTAGCGCAGAAATAGATGCATATTATCGGAATTACCCAATAAATACAATGTTATTAGAACAAGAGATTGATCGGGTTTTAATAACAGCACACGGTTACGGAGGTAATAATGGGTGCGCTATGATAGCGAAAGGAGGAGCATAGTGTGGAAGCTATATTATTATTGATGGTTTCGTTAGTTCCACTCATTATTTCTGTGACGATAATTTTTTATTCACAGTCTCAGTTAACAAAGGCCTTATCTCTATTTTTATGTATGTTAGCTTTCTGGCAAATGGATATTGCTGTATTATATGCAGTAGATTTTTTGAAGCAGGAAACAATTGAACTTTTATTTAAAATATTTAGACTTGGAACTATCTGCATAATGCCAGTCATGTATTATTTTTCTTATTATTTAGTAAGCGAAAATAAAGAATTTAAACGATTTAGATTTGTGTTTAATAAGCCGTTTTTATACGTAATAATCATCTACAGTTTATTTGCATATTTTATTAATTTTACCAGCCTTGGCATTAAAGATTTTGTAGTAATAGAGGGTAATTGGCTTTCCTCCGAATATGTTCTTCCGATTTACGGGGAATGGAATATACTATTTATAATTAATATTGTCTTATTATATTTAAATACGATTATTTTATTGATCATTTCTTTTAAAATTAGAGATCCAATCTATAAAAGTTTTTATATAAAGTTTGTGATTGCTGTATTAATTATCTATATAAATGGTGTTTTTAGTGGTTATATTTTTATACCGCTGTTTTTTTCTAGTTTTAACTCATTAATTGCAGCAGTTATTTTATTCTTAAGTTTTTTCCAAATGCAATCAACACATATGAATATTATGAATATGGAGCTGTCGAGGCAAAGTGAATTATTAGAAGCGATTATGGATATAAACCCTAATTATCTATTAGTTAAGAATGGGAAAGATCAGATAGTCAAAATGAATCCTTCTTTCTTACATCTACTTTCATTAGAAAACAAGGTTTGGTTAGGTCAACCATTTTCTTATATTACAGATCGCATTAACATGGAAACAGAGAAACCTTATCGCTTTGTAGACAGTAGAGGGAAAAACTACTTTCTGATTTGGGGAAAAAAAGAACTTATACATAGTACTGGGGAAGAATATCATATTTATTTTGGTAATGACATTACGGATCAAAAGCATAATGAACAACTGATGATCTCTTCTGAGAAATTAAAAGTGGTAGGCGAGATGGCAGCAAGTGTCGCGCATGAAATCCGAAATCCTTTGACGACCATCAGAGGTTTTATTCAGCTACTCAAGGAGAAGAATGATGCTTCTGGTTATGAAACGATTTTAATTGAAGAAATTGATCGAATTAATGAAGTCTTAAAGGAATTGCTTATACTAAGTAAGCCAGAGGCGAAAGAAAATGAAAATAATATTCTGCCATTAACGAAAGTCTTTATGGAATTGAAAAATATTAAAGTTTTATTTCAAGCCCTGGCTAATGAACAAAATAAAGAGATTATTGTAGAAACTAGGAAGGATCAAGAATTAATAGCATCAATTGATAATTCCCAGTTTAAACAAGTAATGCTGAATATATTGAAAAATAGTATGGAGGCGATTTCGCCACAAACAGGTAAAGTAAAAGTTATTCTTGATCAGAAAAAGGATAATTGTCGAATTAGAATAATTGATAATGGTGATGGAATAAGTAAAGAAAGGCTAGCAAGAATAGGAGAACCTTACTATACAAGTAAAGAAAAAGGAACTGGTATAGGTTTAACAATTTGTTTAAAACTTCTTAAACAAAATAATGGAGATATGGTAGTGAAGAGTAAAGAGGGATGGGGTACAGTCGTAACCATTATGTTACCGTGTCATCATTAAACGATTATCCAGGGAAGGCAAGAAGTGAAAATGGGTTTTTTCTTTAATATTGTTTCTTTTCAAATTATTGATTACAAGATGGAATGATGCTTCAGACTGCAGTATTTCAAAACTCGTTAGCTTTACTAGAAGAATAAATAGCATAAAAAAGAGGATATTTGAAGGGGAAAGCCCCTTTAAATATCCTCTTTTACAATTATTTAAGATAATCGATTACTATAATCTTCAAAGACAAATTGGCGAACAACTTTTATTCCTTCTTCTTCATTATAGGAAGCTATAGAAGGTAAATTAACACCGTTAAACATATGGTTTTTTACCATAGTGTAGTGAGCCATGTCGCAGAAGACAATTTTATCGCCAGGCTTTAATGGCTTTTTGAAAGAATAATCGCCAATGACATCTCCAGCTAAACACGTCATTCCGCCGAGTCTATAGGTATATTCATTTTCACCAGGCGTTCCAGCATCAATAATATTCGGTCGATATGGCATTTCAAGCACATCTGGCATATGACATGTTGCTGATGTATCAAGAATAGCAATATCCATTCCATTATGAACAATATCAAGGACAGTGGATACTAAGTAACCTGTATTCAAAGCAATAGCTTCACCTGGTTCTAAATAAACATCTACATTATATTTTTCTTTTATAAATAATATAGATTCTACTAAGGTTTCAATATCATAATCTGGTCGTGTAATATGATGTCCTCCGCCAAAGTTGATCCATTTCATTTTCTTTATATGTTCACCGAACTTCTCATCAACTACTTTTATCGTACGCTTTAAAGTGTCAGAATTTTGTTCACACATTGTATGAAAATGAAGCCCGTCTATTCCATCTAATTCTTCTGGATTAAAGTTATCCATAGTTATGCCAAAGCGAGAGTAAGGAGCACAAGGATTATAAAGCTGTGTTTCTATCTCTGAGTATTCAGGATTAATTCGAAGACCTACATCAATTTTCTTTCCAGCGTTTTGAACCTTATCTTTAAATCGATTCCATTGGCTGTGTGAATTAAAAACGATATGGTCTGTATATTGAAGTAATTCATCGAACTCACTCTCAGCATATGCAGGTGCATACGCATGCACTTCTTTGCCCATTTTTTCATACCCAAGTCTAGCTTCAAATAATGAACTTGATGTTACCCCTGCTAAGTATTTTCCTACTAGAGGAAATACAGAGTGCATGGAAAAACCTTTTAATGCAAGCAGAATTTTTGCACCTGTTCGCTCTTGTACAGACTGTAAAATTTCTAAATTTCTCGTTAAAAGACGCTCGTCCACTACATAACTTGGGGATGGAGCTTGTGTAAAGTCAATCTTTTTCATTTCATTCCTCTCAATCTATAAGAGTTGGAGAGAAGTTCTCCTGCCATGGTAATCCATATTTATTTAATGCATCCATGAATGGATCTGGATCAAATTCCTCAACATTGTATACTCCTGGGCGCTTCCATTGGCCTTTCATAATCAGCATTGCCCCAATCATTGCTGGAACACCAGTAGTATAAGAAATTGCTTGAGATCCTACTTCACGATAACACTCTTGGTGATCGCAAATATTATATACATAATAAGTTTTTGGCTTTCCATCTTTTGTACCTTGAATGATACAGCCGATATTTGTTTTCCCTTTTGTTCTAGGTCCAAGAGAAGCTGGATCTGGAAGGATTTCTTTTAAGAACTGAAGCGGGATAATTTCTTTACCTTCATAATTAATTGGTTCAATAGATGTCATTCCAACATTTTCAAGAACCTTTAAGTGGTTTAGATAATTATCAGAGAAAGTCATCCAGAAACGGATTCTCTTAAGTCCCTTAATGTTTACAGCTAATGATTCTAATTCTTCATGATATAAAAGATAAATGTTTTTTGGACCAATTTGATCTAAATCATATTCTCTTTTTTCAGAAAGAGGTGGTGTCTCAACCCACTTGCCTTTTTCCCAATATCTTCCGTTCGCTGTGATTTCGCGAATGTTGATTTCTGGATTAAAGTTGGTAGCGAATGGATAGCCGTGATCTCCACCATTCGCATCGACAATATCAATATAATTAATCTCATCGAAATGATGCTTTTGTGCATAAGCAGTGAAAACACCTGTTACCCCTGGATCAAATCCACTTCCAAGTAAGGCAGTTAGACCAGCTTCTTCAAACTTTTGTTTATATTCCCATTGCCATTTATATTCAAATTTAGCTGTTTCAGGTGGTTCATAGTTTGCAGTATCTAAGTAATGTACACCAGTAGCAAGACAAGCATCCATTATAGTCAAGTCTTGATATGGTAATGCAACATTGATTACTATTTCTGGATTAAAGCTATTGATTAACTCAATCACTTCTTGTGTATTATCAGCATCGACTTGAGCAACTGAAACCTTTGTTTTGCCACCGTCAATTTTATCTTTAATTGCTTCACACTTAGAAAGTGTTCTGCTTGCAATACAAATTTCTTCGAATACATCCGGTACTTGACAGCATTTATGTGCAACAACACTAGCTACTCCACCAGCACCAATAATTAATGCTTTTCCCAACATGAATTACCTCCTTTAATACTACCTAAAAAAATTCAATAAGGCTGATTATACATAATGTGCGTAAAATAATCTATATAATCCAGTAAAATATAAAAAAATTTTAATGAAATTTAATTGATAGGAAATACAATTGTAAAAATAGGGAAGATTAGGAGGTTGAAATCTTAAATCAATTGATCAATTTGGAGGAAGAAGAGAAAGTGAAATTCAATTAATTAAGCTAACTATTGATAATAGACACAAAAAAACGACTATGATAGTCGTGTGTTTAAAACAGAATGGTGGAGACTATCGGGATCGAACCGACGACCTCTTGCATGCCATGCAAGCGCTCTCCCAGCTGAGCTAAGCCCCCAATTATAATGTTAATCTACATATATTATACAAAAATAGGCAGAAACTTCAAGTCTAAAAATTGAACTTAATCTATCTTTTTGATAAAGCTACACACTTCGGTAGATGGAATAAACAAAAACGGTAGGAATTACTAAAATAAGTGAATTCTTGTAAATTTAATTAAAAAGGGCAAATGCTGCAAATCTAAAAGGAACATATTATAGATAATACATGGGTTAAAACTATAAATGAAAATATAGATATTTGTTTTAATAGCTCACTTGGCATCCCCTTTTTCTGACTTTAGAGTAGGATAATATAACATTTAGTTAATTCCTTTAAATAAATAGCATTCATTTAAAGAAAAAAATTCCGAGAAAACAACAAATTTTTTTCACTCGAAGAATAAATAAGTCTTATAGCTTAGTACTAGATGCCGAGTATCTTGTTTTATCTTCACATTATAGCCTCCTATTAGATTTATTACCGTAAGGCTCTTCTGTGAATTTCACCGTACATTTCCTAATAAAAGGTTTTGAACATCTTTAAAAAATCCCAAACAATTATACGAACCTCCTATTCATTGGCATCTTCGTATAATTATTTGGGATTATTGTATGCTGGAATATTTTTGTCCAAGCAACTTTCTTTTTTTAGTATTAAGGAATATGAAATTAATTTAAACTTTCAATTTCAATTTCTTTTACACCATTAATTTCGGAAATCTCTTTATATACTTCGGTCACTTCTCTTTTTTGATTAACAATTAATATAAGGTAGATAGAATGCTCACCAGTTTCTAAATCTTTTATCCTTAAATGCTTTATTCCTGTTTTTAAACTTTGAATTGCTTTTATAATAGTAGTTACATTTTCTTTTTGATGGGCTTTTAATTTCACTTTAATTTCTTTTTCTCTTAGTTGGCGAGGACCAATCGTGCTCATAAAGATGGGTACGAATTTTACGCTGATTAATAGAAGTGTCACTCCAATAAGAGCTTCTATATAATATCCTGCTCCAACCGCGATTCCAATTCCACCTGCTCCCCAAATCAAAGCAGCGGTCGTTAAACCGGAAATACTATCATTTCCTCTTCTTAGAATAACCCCTGCACCTAAAAATCCAATACCGGAAACTATTTGAGCTGGCAAGCGCAAAGGATCCATTTGGATATTAACCTGATCGCTCCCTGGGAATTTATAAGCTGCTTCGATTGAGATAATAGTTAATAAGCAGCTCACAATACTTATTACAAGACTTGTCTTTAGACCAACTGGTTTCCGTTTGATTTCTCTTTCTAAGCCAATGATTAATCCAAGACCGGCAGAAATGCCTATTTTTAATAAAAAATCAATATTGATATCCATAACGTTCCATCTCCTGCTATTAGTTAGTATGGTAAGCTCTCCTTATTACCGAATAAGTAAATGGATGAAATTTTTTAAAGGAAACAGGAAATAAAACAAAGTGTATTCTTTTAATGAATTATAGTGGTGAAATCTATTAGAAAAAATCCTAACGTATAATATCCTTAAAACGTAATTAGTAAACACCCAATAATACTAATTAAGTGTATGTTAGAAAGGGAAAAAAATTCTTTGTAATGGAGGATAATCCGTCTTTTTTTAGTAACTTATAAAAAAAGTTTAAAAAAGTATTGACCTCAATATTAGAATGGTGTTATATTTATATCCGTCGCTGAAACAACAAGAAATGTTGAAGTTAACGGCGGGGAAAGTTTTTTGAAAAAAACTATTGACATTGAATGTTGATAGGTGGTATATTAGGAAAGTCGCTTCTTGAGTGGCTAACTAAATTGCTCTTTGAAAACTGAACGAACAAACGTCAATAATAATCATTTTATAATGAACATTATAGAATGACAACAAGTAATAAAAAGCTAGAGTTTAGCATTTGAGCTAATCAACTCTTTATTGGAGAGTTTGATCCTGGCTCAGGACGAACGCTGGCGGCGTGCCTAATACATGCAAGTCGAGC
>NZ_JBQKKM010000053.1:0-32666 GCF_052116745.1 Niallia sp. Sow4_A1
GAATGGATTTCCTTTCCATTCAAATCATCAGGCCAGCAAGCGTAGCGCGGTAGCCTTGACTGAACACAACACTAAAGTAACTAAATGCGACAACTATGTTGACAAACACCGGTATACCCTGCTTAAACTCTCTGTTTAGCTTGTTTGGTACGACTTGATGCTCCTTTGTAGCTTTAGCGATTTTTTTATAAGGATTTGCTTTCCTATGAGGACAGACTATTCCATATTTCTTCATGATTCTTTGTATCTTTTTGCGACTAAATATAATGTTATATTCATTCTCCAAGATCATTTTTATGGACCGGGAACCTTTCTTATATCCCCGTCGATTAAAGGCTTTTAGTATGACTTCTTTCGCTTTCAAGTCCAATTGTTCTCTCGCCTCTCGGATAGTATATGCTTGAAGGAAGCTATAGTATCCAGAACGGGAAACTTCTAAAAAATCGCAAAAATACTTGGTCATACGCTTAAATCCACTTTGTTCAATGGTCTCAGAAATTAATTGATATACTCTACTTGATTCTAGGTTTTCGTTTAGCAGCCTCCTTTCTGTCACTTCTAGCTTTTTTAATAACTCTACTTGTCCCTCCAATAGCTTAATTCTAGCTTCTTGCCTTTCAATCACTTCAGACGGTGTAAGTTCTCGCTTTAATGGTCTACCAGAACCGGATTTTCTTGAGTCTGTGAGTCCGATTAACCCATCCTTTTTATAGGCTTTCTTCCACCTGTATGCGGATTGTTCAATTCGCTTTATTCCTATAACGTCCACATCAAAGCCGTTATCCATGAAGATTTGTCGAGGAAGTTTTCCACCTAGATACTCATCCATAAATCTATTTTTAAATGAATCTGTATAGGTAATAGCTCGCTCGCTGACACTTTGTACATTTGGATTCCTTTTAAGCATTTTTATCTCTTTAGTTGAAAATGTTATCTTACTCATGTTGTCCCCTAATTCCTTTTTAGTAATTTAAGTATATAAAAAAATACCTGTAGATAAAACACTCTTTTTCAAGTGTCCTAACTACAGGTACCATTTTATGTTGGAGTTTTTTTGTCTTCCTATTTTTGTATTAAATTAATTACGTTTCGCCATAGCAACCGGAAATTTTAAAGTAAGAACAGAAATATTTATTTTTTTCGTTATTTTTCACTTTATTTTTTATATTAAAAATATTTTGTAAAAAAAGATATTAAATTGGAGGATTTATGTATTTTTTGAAGAATATAGGTAGAGAAAAAAACCAATCAAATTGAAAGTGGGGTTGTAAAATGATTCAAAAAATGTTTAGCAAAAGTGTATTAGGGTTATTCGCGTTGGCATTAATTTTTGGATTTGTTTTTACACCAGTTAAAGCGTCTGCTCATTTTTTAGGTTATTCTTCAGTTGATGGTAAAGAAATTCGTTGGGGAACAGCTAAAGGATCAACATCTTATACGACAGCACGTAATGCTGCAATAAAAACTTGGAATGGGATTACACCAATTAAAATTCTTGGTGATACAGCTAGCACTGTAGAAGATATATCTTTTGTAGATGTTACTCGAAGTGATGTTACTTGGGCTGGGCAATATCAAAGAGTCACAGGAGCAGATATAATTCGTCTTAATAAACATTATTTAAGTGGTTATACTGCTGCAAAAAAACAAAATGTTTTTACTCATGAATTAGGTCACGCTCTTGGTTTAGCTCATAGTTATTCTGGAGAAATCATGTATTATGCTGCTACAACTAAAACTTCTTTAGGTGCTCATGATAAAAGCGATTATCATTCTTTATGGGGATATTAAAAAGGGGGAATTTAAAAATGAAAAGAATAATTTTAACTTTTGGTCTTATTTCAATAATTACAGTTACTTCTTTTGGAGTTTCAGCATATAATCAAACAGATAAAATTGAAGCTAGTAATTCTAATCCAAACAAAAGTAAGGTAGAAGAAGTTATACTTCATCCTGATTTTATTACAGATGTAACAGATGATAAAAAATTAGTTGGTGTTTCTGATAATGTTTTTCTTGGGAAAGTCATTAAACAAACAGGAACTAAATCTATTGAAGAATATCTTCCTGAAACACAGTATTCAGTGGAAATAATTGAAAATATTAAAGGTGATTTATCTGGAATAGTTACAGTTAATCAACAAGGTGGTTATTTAGAGTATGAAGATGGACAAAAAGAATTGGTTTTATTTGAAGGTGATGAGTTACTTGTAGAAGGAAATACTTATCTATTTTCTACAAGATATTTAGAATCAGAGAATTGGTATACTTTAATTCCTGCATATGGAAATCTTACCGCTGAGACAGAATCAATACAAGATGATTTAGTTGAAAATTTTAATGATGCTTTAGATGAAGAAATCGTACCAACTGAATTAAAGTAAAAAATAATGGGTTCAAAAAACATGTGGATTTTCCGCATTTTTTTTGAACCTTTTGTTTCTTTATTGGTAATAAAATATAGAAGGGAGGTTAGTTATGTGAATAAAGAACAAGAAATAATTGAGAAAATATTATTAGGAGATATTGAAAAATTCAATGTTTTATTAGAACCTTATCTAAAAATATCTTATCAGACTGCTTTTTTACTTTTGAAAGATTATTCACTTGCTGAAGATGCTGTACAAGAAGCTTTATTTGCAACTTTTAAATCTTTAAAAAAATATAATCCTCAAAAGGCTTTATTTAAAACTTGGTTTAATAAAATTTTAATTAATACGACTTTAAAATTACAGAGGAAACGATTTTTCTTTATGAATTTTATGGATTATAACTTTAAAGAAACGACAATAATTCCAGAATCAATATATTTACAAAAAGAAGAATCTGAGATAATTATGAAAGCTATAGAAAAATTGGATTTTAAGCATCAAATTATTGTAATTTTATTTTATTTTCAAGACTTATCAATAAAGGAAATTTCGCAATTATTAAATATAAAAGAAGGTACCATAAAATCTAGATTATATTATTCAAAGCAAAGGTTAAAAAGTTTATTAGAAAATAAGGAGGTTTTTCCTGATGAAAGAAAAGGTAAAAAAAACATTACTTGAAATAGCTGAACAAAACTCTTTTCCTAGTAAAATAAATATTCAATCTATAATAGAAAATAAAAAAAAGAAACGGAAACGTTTGGGGTATATTTTATCTCCATTAGTTTTATGTTTAGTTTTTTTCTCATTTATTGGTATTAATTATATTAATAATAATTCTACGAAATCTGAAAATTTAGTGGGTAATACTATTAGTTATAGTTATGCTTTTAATCCTGAAGATAAAAGAGAATTAGTTGGCTTTTCTCAAAATGTTTTCATAGGAAAAGTAATTTCTGAAGAAGGATCTGAAATAATTGATTTATTACCAGAAACTCAATTTAATGTGAAAGTGATTAAAAATATAAAAGGGACTCTTAAACAAGAAATAATAGTAAATCAACAAGGTGGATATATGGAAGAAGAGTTAGTTTTAGTTGAGGGAGATAATCTTTTAGAAGAAGGTAAAGAGTATTTATTTGTAACAAAATATAATGAAGAAAAAAAGTTTCACACTCTTGTACCTATTTATGGAGATATTTTAATTAAAAGTGAACAGGAAAAAGCTGAATTAATAAAACAATTTAATGAGTCTTTAAAAAATGAAATTCCATTAGAATAAGAAATATTTATTATAATTTATAGTTAACATAATGAGTATTATTTATGTTAACTATAAATTGAAATGTACCCCTGTTCTATTTCAGAACGCCCCCTAATCTCTGTTAACATAATGAGTCCTATACACAGCAATCAAAAAAGCAAAAGGCGGAATTTGTCCATATTGGGGCAAATTCCGCCTTTTTGCGTTTGGGAAATATCGAGAAAAATAGCTTCATAATAAAAAAGTCAATCTCTAGATCCCTCCGTTTTACTTCTAAACTTCATTATATAATTGACTTTTCACGATGATTGAAAGGAAGAAGGAAATTCTACTAGATTATCGAAGAGTAAAAGTAGAAGGAGTGAATAAACGCTATGAAAAACGCTAATAGCTTTGGCTATTTTTCTAAGGCTCTTTTCGTAAAGATTGTTGCTTTTAATTATAACAAGGAACAATTTACTTTTTATGGTATTATATTAAAGAGATGATTATGCAGCTAACGGCAGGCTAGTTTAACAAGCAATTAGTACAAAATGCAAAAAATGGGTTATAAGCATTGTTGCCGAAATCCTTCTCAATATAAAAATACATAACCATTTAAGGAGTGAAAAATTTGGCTACTTGGGTTACTCACTTTAGGATTACTGAAGAATTATTAAAAACAGAACTTCCTGTATCCAAAATTGAATTTTTGGTTGGTAATATTGGACCAGATTGTGGACTAATCGGAGAGGATGGTAAACCCACACCTCCAAAAAAAACTACTCATTTCGAGATTGAAGGGAAAATCAACTCTGATTCTTTTTACCAACAATATCTCTGTGACGAAAAAGAAAGTTCGCTTATTGAAATCTCCTATTATCTTGGATACTATATCCATTTGGTGACTGATGAGAAGTGGATTGCGTTCACTGACCAAAAGAAAAAAGAAAAAGTGTTCGAGCAAATATTAAACACCCCTGAATACACTCCTCTTGTTAAGCGAGACTGGTATGGTTTAGATTTTTTATATCTTAAAAATCATAAAGATAATATTTTTTGGACGGAGTTTCAACACATCAATAGTTTTCAAGAGTACCTTGATTTCTTTCCGCAGGGTCAAACACTTAAACAGATTAGAAATATCACTAATTTTTATCATACCAATACGATTTCTGATGACCACGAGTTTATATATCTTAAGCCAAATGAAGGCGATGAGTTTGTAGAAGATACTGTACAAACGGTCAAAGAATTATTAAATCAAAGGATGCGAACACAGCTAGCATAACGGAATTTTAGCACACAAAATTACTTTTTCAACTAAAGAGATAAAAATGCTTAAAAGGAATCCAAATGTACAAAGTTTCAGCGAGCGAGCTATTACCTATACGGATTTATTTAAAAATAGATTTATGGATGAGTATCTAGGTGGAAAACTTCCTCGACAAATCTTCATGGATAACGACTTTGATGTGGACGCAATAGGAATGAAGCGAATTGAACAATCCGCATACAGGTGGAAGAAAGCCTATGAAAAGGATGAGTTAATCGCACTCACAGACTCAAGAAAAGCCGGTTCTGGTAGACCATTAAAGCGAGAACTTACGCCATCTGAAGTGATTGAAAGGCAAGAAGCTAAAATTAAGCTATTGGAGGGACAGGTAGAGTTATTAAAAAAGCTAGAAGTGACAGAAAGGAGGCTGCTAAACGAAACAAAAAACCTAGAACCAAGTAGAGTAAATCAATTAATTTCTGAGACCATTAAACAAAATGGATTTAAGCGTATGACCAAGTATTTTTGCGATCTTTTAGAGGTTTCTCGTTCTGGATACTACAGCTTCCTTCAAGCATATACTATCCGAGAAGCGAGAGAACAATTGGACTTGGAAGCGAAAGAAGTCATACTAAAAGCCTTTAATCGACGGGGATATAAGAAAGGTTCCCGGTCCATTAAAATGATATTGGAGAATAAATATAACATTAGCTTTAGTCGAAAAAAGATACAAAGAATAATGAGGAAATACGGAATAGTCTGCCTTCATAGAGGGCCAAATCCTTAAAAAAATCGCAAAAGCAACAAAGGAACAACAGGTTATTTCAAACATGTTAAACAGAGAATTTAAACAAGGTGTTCCTGGAAAAGTGTTATTAACGGACATTACTTATTTTCCATATAGTGGTAACTATATGGCTTATTTGTCGACCATAAAAGATGCATCCACCAACGAGATACTAGCTTACCATGTTTCTGATCGTATCACTCTTGATATCGCTACCAAGACCATCCATAAATTAATGAACAACTAGAAAGTTACTCTACATGAAGATGCCTTTATTCACTCAGACCAAGGTAGCCATTACACAAGTCCAAAATATCAAATTTTATTAAAAGAATATGGACTAGGACAATCTATGTCTAGGAGGAAACTTTTGGGACAATGCCCCCAAGAGTCATTCTTTGGACATTTAAAAGATGAGGTAGACTATCAATCTTGTCAAACCATAAAAGAACTAAAGGGAAAAATAAATCATTACATTACATGGTTTACTATAACAATTATCGATATCAATGGAATTTAAAAAAGATGACCCCTATTCAATATACGAATCACCTTTTAATTGCTTAGTCTCTTTTTTTATTGTGTCCTTGACATAGGAGCCAGTTTAATGAGTTCTATCTCCTTTTTTATTAACCATTTTTTCTGCTATTAGTTTAAAGTCTTTTTCGCTTATTTCTATATGACCATATCGAAAGGAATGACCCCAGTATTTTGTATTTTTAATAAATGACAGTTTTGGGATTAATGGTTTAATGGGTGTTTTAATGCTAGGGAAAAAATCAATATTTCTTCGAAAAGGTACAAAATCATTCCCCATATTTACCTGATAAACATCCTCATCAATAATTCTTCCAATAGCAGTAAACTTTTGATGAGGAGCACTCTCTTTAAAATTAATCTTAGGAGAGTAATAAATAATCCAATCACCAGTGCTCATATTTCTTAAAGGAGCCAGTTTGCCATGGCAAAGCTGAGCAAATCCGCCTTGTACTGCATTTAAAACATGATCTCGTGAAGCAATTCCAATCCAAAACCGTTTTTTAGTATGCATTAGAGTTAGCATCCACAATTATCTGATAGATTAGCATCTTGAGCAACATCTGATACAGGAAAATTCATTTCTTTCCATGCAGCTATCCCGCCAGTCAACTCTTTTACTTTATAGCCACGTTCTAGCAAAAAAGCTGCTACTTTAGCTGCTGTATTACACCAAACATCCCAACAGTAAACTACAATTTCTTTTTCTTTAGGAATCTCATGTAATCGTTCTTGCAACTCTTGTTGAGGAATGATGTTAGCATCTTTAATTGTTAGAATTCTTACATGTTCAGGACCGTTTCTTACATCAATTAGAAAATATTTTTCTGGATTGACTTGTGCCAATCTTAAATAATCCATAGGACTAATAGTTGCTTCCAGACGTGCATTAAAATAATCAAGTGCATTCATTTAATAGTTACCTCCAGTTTTATAATGTATACCAAATTTTCACAAGAAACTCCTTCAGCAATTGTTTTTCTTGATGGTTTAAAGGGATGAGTACCTCTAATTCCGTTTCAATTAGAAATTCCCAACGTGAATCTAAAACTTGAGTCCCTTTTGATGTGATTAAAAGACTATATGATCTTCTATCATTAGGATTTCTAGTTCTCTCTACAAATTCTAAAGTTTCTAGGTGATCGATATGGCTAACCATAGTCGTCCGATCAATTTGTAGATTTTCGGAAATATCCTTTTGTGAACAATAAGGGTTCCCACTAATAAATAAAAGGACTCCATATTGTCTAGCATTAATTTTATAAGGAGTCAGTCCTTCAGCAAACTTGGTTTCCATTTGTTGAAGAACTTTTCCTAACAAAAAACCATATGATTGATTCCATTTTTCCAAGTGTAATATTCACCTCCTAAATTAATCAGATTTACTAATAATCAGTATAGCTGACTAATTATTAAAATTCAAGTACTTATGTTCGTATATAAAACACAAACCGTTAAATATTTTTTTTATTAATAAAGTTTTTGAGATAAGGTATTTAAACTAGGGGGAATGACTTCTGGGTCTCTTTTTTATGTCATTAAAGAATAAATTTGTGAACGATTTCACTTAAACTATCGGGGACGTTAGTTGAATAAGCAAATATTATAAAATGGAACTTCCATAAATTAGGAGATTTCGTTTTATAAGAAATATCAACATTAAACTTTAACAGAGCCAAGTTAATAAATAACGAAAGAGGATCTTAAATCCTTTTTTCCAAAAATACATTTTTTCATCCAAGGAATATTTTCAAAATTTTACTAGCGTAATAAGAGATATTCATAAGTCGATATTAATCACTGCAGGGAAGTCCGACGATGCGGTGGGACCAAATCATCATTTATCTTTTAACTGTAAAGAAGCAGAAATTTATGTTATAGATGGTGGTCATCATGCTTATATTGAAAATCAAGAACTATTTAAAAATGCTGTTCTTCGTTTTGTTAAAAGGTAAATTGAAGTTGTTTTGAAAAAAGATTCGTCAATAGGAGTGATTTCCATGCTTGAATCGTTACTATCCATTCAAAAAGTAAAAAAGGGAGATAAAGAGGAACTTCGTAACCATAGATGGCTGCAATATCTATATATTACAAAGGAAAAGAATGTTAACCTCGAACAAGTCCATTCCCTGTCAGAAATAGATAGTCATCCAGTATTGTCCTATATTGAAAGAGCGTTAGTGATTTTAGACAACAGTACAATTGTACATACGAGGGAGAAACAAATCCTTGAAGAAGTTTTGGTTTGGAGTGATGTGGCTAAATGTGGTTCCCCCTCCAAAAGGAGAGAATGGAGTCGACTTGGATTTCAATTAGGGATACATAATATAGGGTCTGCACAAATTTACGCAGAGGAAAAAATGAAACTGTCAATACAGGAAAGAGATCTGGAAAAAGAAGAACTTATTTTTACACTTATTTATACCCACGGACTTATTGGCCAATTTATTAGAGGAGAAGTCCGTTATTGCCAATTAGAACCTTTAATTGTCTATATCTATAAATACAATAAAGTAAATTCGACGGAATTTTTTAATCTTTTGTTAAATCAATGTATAATTGAAGCAGTTTCTCCACAAATCTGGAGTGATGTTCATCAAGAAGTTAAAGATGTTATTCGTTCTATTATAGGAGGCATAAGAGAAAAAGAGCTTTCTTTAAAGGAGAGAATAAAGAGACTAAGAAATTCGGCAATAAAACGTGGAGAAAACTTTGATCAAGTGTATGATCAATTGTTCTCAAGTCTGAAGCTTAAAGAGCTATTTCAAATTTTTTTTAATAAAACAGATATGTGGTATGTAGAGTCTGCACTTCATGATTTCGCTTTCGAAGAATTTTTAAAAATCTTCTTACTCATTTATCAAAAAGCCAATCCATTAACAATAAAACAAATCAGCTTTGAACCCTTTATGAAGAATATTTATTATGATTATAAAGGGAAAAAGACTGTAAATTTATATAAAAAGAGGATTATTGAGGCATATTTGAAAGAACATACTTTAGAAGAATTAATTGTCGGAAGACAGAGTATAAATGCTCATGTTGAATTAACGATTATTCCACTTAATACTGTAAATGAAAATATTTGTGTAACTTTTACTTATTCCAAGGCAGGCGAAAAATTAATTGAATTCTGTCAAGAAGCAGAAAAATCGCCACTTTACGAACGTGCTATCATCCTCTTATATGATTTCTTTGGCTTTCGCAAAGATGGTTTTGATCGCTTGCAAAATGAAACAAAATACCTTACAGATATGAACAATGCAGAAAATCATAAAAAGCTTATTGCTGACTATGCAGTTGGTAATATAATGCTTGACATAGGTTCAGGCGGAGGGGTAATGTTAGATATTTTATCTGAAAAACATCCACATGCAGAAATTATCGGAATGGATATTTCAATAAATGTTATCGAAGCATTAGAAAAAAGAAAAAGAAGAGAAAAGAAATCTTGGTTGGTGAAACAAGCTGATGCGCTTCAATTAAAAGAATCGTTTGAGCTTAATAGTATAGATACAATAATATACTCTTCTATCCTCCATGAAATGTATTCTTATATACCCTATAATGGCAAAAAATTTAATCGAGAAGTTATCATCCATAGTCTTAAAAGTGCATTCGATGTGCTAAAGCCTGGCGGAAGAATCATTATCAGAGATGGGATTATGACAGAGCCAAAAGAGGAATTAAGGCAAATAGAATTTAAAAAATCAGATGGCATCGAATTTTTTAAGCGATATGTAAAGGATTTTAAAGGAAGAAATATCATATACAAGCAATTAGAAGAAAACACTGTTCAGCTCCTCGTTAATGATGCAATGGAATTTCTCTATACATATACATGGGGAGAAGAAGCCTATCCCCATGAAGTACAAGAGCAGTTTGGCTATTTTACTCCAAGTGAATATAAAGAGGCTATACAAAATGTGATCGGGAATAATGGCGAAATCCTGATGTTTCGCCATTACTTGCAAGAGGGCTATGAGGAGCATCTTTTGCCTGATGTGAAAGTGACAGATATCGAGCAGAAGTTAGTTAGCCTTCCTGATAGTACTTGTTTTATTGTTATCGAGAAAAGGAACGGTAGTCATTATAAAAAATAGAGTATTTCAAAAGCCAACTAGGTCTATTCAAAATTAACAGAATAAAAATGTCAGTACTTTCACATAATGAAAAAAGGTTTTAATTAAAATTAGAACCGCAATCTTCTTCATGACATATGAATGTAAGAAGGTTCTTTCAAAGAAAGTAGGTGATATTTTGGATATTAACAGAGTGAAGCAAATACTATCCTCATCAGCTGAAATAGAGGTTCAGTATAACGGAGTGTCTGTGTGGATTGATGATATAAAAGAAGAAGATGCGACTGTAATTGTTCATCTGGTAGGTGGTATGGAAGAACAGACGGAAGTAGATATAGCGAGCTTAAAAGAAATCTAAATCAAAGACAACCACTAATTTCCTAGTGGTTCTTTTTATATGCTTTTTCAAAAAAATGCTTCCTCACTATTAACTAGAAACTAGACAAAAAGATGGAAGGAAGCGTATTTTATCTGTCATTATTGTAAATTTTCTTATCTTTTCACTGCATCTATAATGAGAGAGGGAAATGCTAATTTATCCCCTTGATTCCTTGGATCAAATTGTTTTGACCGGAAAATCACACCATCTTCTCCATACCACTCATTCTTGTGAAAAATCCCGTCTTCATCACAATACTCTAATAAGTGAACCTTAAAGTCTGCTAGTTCGAACATTTTTCGCAATGTATGATAGGTATGGACAAATTGATGGCTAGCTGCTGGATGTTCCTTTGGTCCTGGCCCACCAATTTGCACGATTTGCTGATACGACTCGTCCGGGAAGAATCCATCTGGAACTGCACAACAAACATAACCAGAATGTTTTAAGTAATGGTAGCAAATGGAGGCAGCTTGAACACCTTGTTCAAAGGTTAAGTGCTCCCATACATGTTCCGCTAAAATGGCCGTAATGGATGAATGTTCAAAACGTTGCCAGGTTGATTCATCTAAAAGGTTTAGTTCTTCTTCTTGGGTATGAATCCATCCAGGGTTATTTCTAAATTCCCCTGCACCTATCACAACTTTTATCGGCGGTTTCTCCATAAATCTCTCCTTGCTCTTTATTTTAAAAATTTTAATTATACTGTAATATAAGCCTGACATTTGTGCAAGAAAAAACTGTTAACGAGTAACAAGTAGAAAATATGACTTATGGCATAGGAATCATGTCCTATCTATTGTAAAATAAGAGAGCTGAGGAATGATTTACCTATTTATTTTTGTTTATATGTATGCGTATACAAAGAGAGGGCGGTTAGTATGAGAAAATTTCCATTTCGAAAAAATATCGGAATACCAATTAAGAAAAAGCTTGTTTTTTCCTTTTTAGCAATGCTGTTAATCCCAAGTATCCTAATTGGTGCATTTTCGTTTCTATATGCAAATAATCAAATGGAAAAGGATTTTATAAACAATGCAAGCACTAATTTAAATGTGTTAGATACATCTATAACTAATTTAATGTCACAAAAAGTATATGATGTTTCTGCACTGTCAGAAACGATAACAAAAGAAGCAATGGAGAAAAAACCAGCTAGTCTGCAGACCACTATAGAGCAATACATTAAAGTTCATCCAGAGGTTTCGAGCATTTATATTGCAACAAATGATGGAAAACTTATTCAGAAGTCTACAGAAGAATTGGACGATCAGATGGATCCAAGATTAAGAGATTGGTATAAATCCGCTGTAAATCAAGGAGGACAAGTGGTTATTATGGATCCATATTTATCTCCCGTTTCTAAAAAAATGGTGATTACAATTGGCAAAACAATTGCGGACAACGCAGGGGTTATAGCAGTTACGATGAATCTAGATTATTTAGCAGAACTAGCAAGTGATATAAAGTTTGGCAAAGAAGGTTATGTTATACTGCTTGACCAGAAAAAACGTTTCATTGTTCACCCTGAAGAAAAGCAAGGAGACATTGTAAAGGAAATATTTTATGAAACCCTTTACAAAAAAGAATCTGGAACATTGGATTATATAGTAGATAAGGTTAATAGAAAAATGGTCTATCAAACAAATAAGCTTACAGGCTGGAAGTTAGCTGGGACACTGGAAAAATCAGAAATTGCAAATCATACAAAAGGCCTTTTGTATGCGATTACAGTAATATTAGCTGTTTCCCTTATTGTTGGTGGAATAATGATGGTCATAATCGTTCGCTCTATTATTAAACCAATAAAAAAATTAAAGAGTCACGCTACAATGGTAAGCAATGGCGATCTAACAAAAACAATTCATATGGAGACAAAAGATGAAATTGGCGAATTATCGACTGCTTTTCAATATATGCAGGATAACTTACAAAAACTTCTCCGAAATATCGAAAATAGTTCGGAGAGTGTTGCAGCAAGTGCAGAACAGTTAACAGCAAGCGCCAATGAAGTAACGATTGCATCAGAACATGTAACGAATACCATTCAGCAAGTTGCTAGTGGAGCTGAAAGACAGACAAAAGGAATAGAGCATAATGCAGATGATATTGAATCCATCTTAAATGGTACGAACAAAATCGTTGAATATAGTAAGAATGTTTCAGAACTATCTACTGAAACATTGACGAAAGCTTATACAGGTGGAAATGCTATTCAGGCAACACTAGCACAAATGGATGTGATAAATGAGGCTGTAGTAGAATCAAATAAAATGATTAAGGAATTAGTGGAGCAGTCAAAGCATATTGGAAAAATTACGGAAAGTATTACGACAATTTCAGAACAAACAAATCTGTTAGCCTTAAATGCTGCAATAGAAGCAGCAAGAGCAGGGGAAAAAGGGAAAGGATTTGCAGTTGTGGCAAATGAAGTTCGAAAACTTGCTGAGCAGTCAGGTGAATTTGCAAGCAATATTTCTCAGCTGATTAAGGATGTTCAAAAAACGACTGAAAATACAGTATATAGAATGTCAGAGGTGTCTAACGCTGTACAAACAGGGATGAAAGTAACGGATGAATCAAATACGAAGTTTCAAGAAATAGTTATTAGTATGAATGAAATGACACCACATATTCAAAGTGTTACATCTACATCAAATGAAATGGCTAAAACGCTTAAAGAAGTAAGTGTAACAGCTGGCGAATTAGCACAAATTGCATATGAAAATTCTACATCGTCTGAAGAAGTTGTATCTTTAACAGAAGAACAGTTAGCTGCCATAGAAGAAATTTCAGGCTCGGCAAAAAATTTATCAGAAATGGCAGATCAGCTTAGAAGGAATCTTTATCAGTTTACCTATTAATTTGTCATAATAAAATATCCTCTTGCATAAAGTAGCGATAGCATTATCCCACTCATAAACGGCAGTAAATCCTTCATCTTTTGCTATTGAGAATGGGAGGAAGATAAGTGGAAGATCAACTGTCCTGAAAGGTCCGATTGGTTCAACCATTCATCAGGGTGGAGGAAGACACCACTTACTGATGGTTCGTTTCACTATAAGCAGGAGGTTTTATGATGAAAAAAATCAACGTTTATTTAATAAATGGATTTCTTGGCAGTGGGAAAACAACAACGCTTTTAAAATGTATGGAGTATTTTAAAGGGAAAAATAAGAAGTATGCTATTATCTTGAATGAACTTGGCGAAACGAATATAGAAAGGCATCTATTTCATGATGAATCACTCTATGAACTTTTGAATGGGTGTGTATGCTGCTCCATTAAAGATGATTTAAGAACTACCCTGGATGATTTAACAGAGACTTTATATAAGGAAAATATTGAAGTCGTTTTATTAGAAGGAACAGGTGTAGCTAATCCTTCTGAAATAATGGAGACATTTAATGAAAAGGCTTATAGAGAAGTTTTTCATATTGCTGAAAGTATTTGCTTGATTGATAGTTTGCACTTTATAGAATATACAAGCGTTTTTTCGAGTAGTAAAGAAGTAAGACAATTGCAGAAAGAACAAATTGAAAATGGGACAATGCTTGTTTTAAATAAAATAGATCAACTATCAAGTAAACAGGCAATCGAAAAAGTAGAAAAAAGGATTAGAAAAATAAATGCAGATGCACCGTTGATACATAGTAAATATGGGAATGGTGTCACAGAATTTTTAGAAAAAAAGCAAATAAACAGCAATAAAGAACATTCCATTTCATTTCATCACCACCACCACCATCATATTAAAGCGATAAAATTAGTGCAAACAACTGCCATGACCAAAAGGGATTTAAGAGATTTTTTAAAAAACAATCAAGATAAACTTCTGCGCGCTAAAGGCACTATAAAAAATAGTGAAGATCAATTATGGTATCACTTTCAATATGCATCAGGACTATTGGAATGGCAAAAAGTATCAGAAAATGTTCCGAATAGAAAAGGAGAAATTATCATAATAGGAGAAAAATTACCAAAAGAAGTAAGTATTTAATTCTATGGAGTGTAGTCTTATGGAACCTTATAAGCCTACACTCTTTTTATGGTATGTATGCATAATTGGTTAGGACAAGCATAGATATGTAATAAGTAATAGTAGACCGATGTAAGAAAAGGAGCATACTATGTCCATCCCAACTCGTTTAAAGGATATTTTTATATTTGGCTTGTTTATGGCTTTAATGTATTTGTTTTTTTTCGGAGATATATATGTTGCAAATAAAATCAATTTTGAGATGCCAGATCAGATTAAAACCATTTTTGTCTTTTTTTTAGGGATTTTTCTGGAGGCTTTACCGTTTTTATTGTTAGGGGCAATTGCTTCCTCTATTATCAATCTCTATATTTCGGAAGAAACGATAGCAAGAATCATGCCTAAAAATCCCTTTATAGCAATTATAGTGGCATTAATTGCTGCATTAATTACACCAGTGTGTGAATGTGCGATCATCCCAGTTGTTCGCAGGCTGATCCAAAAAGGTATTCCGGTTCATATTGGTGTGGTGTTATTAATGGGGGCGCCGATTCTAAACTTCATTGTTTTTGGGAGTACATACTATGCTTTCCAAAATAATATATCGATTGCATATGGGCGTTTTATTATTTGTGTTTTAGCAAGCATCATAGTAAGTTTTATTATTTACATGCTTTTTTCTAAGCAAAAGGTATTAAAAACACACCGAGAGGATTTAATGTCATCGGTTCCGGTTAATGAGAATAAAGGTGATTCGAAGTGGAAAGGCATTCTGCATCATACATGCCATGAATTCTTTACAATTGGCAAATATTTTATTATCGGAGCAGTTTTTGCGAGTGTAGCTCAAGTATATTTAAAGGATAGCTATATTATGCAAGCAGGAGAATCATCGATTGAAGGAACTGCAGTTATGATGGGTCTGGCATATGTATTATCCTTATGCTCAGAAGCAGATGCTTTTGTGGCAGCTTCCTTTTCAAGGACGTTTACCCCTGAAGCAATTATTAGCTTTTTGGTGTTTGGACCGATTCTCGATTTTAAAAATACATTCGTTATGATGGCTTCCTTTCGAATCAAGTTTGTCCTATTATTTATATTGATTGTGACGATTGTTGTATATATCCTATCTGTATTATCAGGATTCTTTTTATCACCCTCTTAAACTTCGGTAAAAGAGACTTGTTTCTTTTTAAGGTAGAGAATTAAGTGAATCTATTGCTGAAAGTTCGAAAACTTCTATTAAGGAAGTTCATTTTATGTTAGATTAATTCAAAATAAGGAGGAAAAGCGGTGAAAATCAAATGGAGTCCAACATGGCAATTGGCGAATGAGCTGCAAGGGATTGTGCTGATTGGCTTTAGTCTCCTTATTTTTAAATTGTTGGTAACAGGTGATGTGACGCGACTTGTTGAGCCTAATATGGTTCCGTTTCTATATATCACGATGTTCTTGTTATTTTTTCTCGGCTTTTTTCGTTTGCTAAATAGCAATTTAAAGGGAGCAGATTGTGACTGTGATGTGTGTGATGAAAATGCTTCGTTAATGAACCTAGCACTGTCTTATTTCATATTTTTTAGTCCGTTATTTTTGTTTTTCACCTTACAAGATATGTCGTTTAACAAGAGCATTCTTCCCAATGTTCAATACGAACATGGACAGACGTCTTCTGTAAGTCAAGCTATTTCTGAGGCGGAGGAAGACATGATGATAATAGATGATGATAATTATCTGCAATCGATGGATAGGATTAACAGTAATTTGGACAATATGATTGGAAAAGAAATCACGATTACCGGCTTCATTCATCGACAGGAATCCTTTACGGATAAGGAGGCGGTCATTGCAAGATATGTCATGACACATTGCATTGCTGACCTTGGAATATACGGCTATATGATAGAAGGAGATGTTGGTGGTTTACAAAGCGATCAATGGTTTTCATTAAAAGGGAAATTGGATAAGAAGGAATATGAAGGTCAAGTGATTCCAGTGATTAAAATGGATAAAGCTGAAAAAACGGTAGCACCTGAGGAAGATTATTTATATGCATTAGACTATTAGCCTACAATTCTTGCATTATTCGAATATTTTCGCTAAAATTTAAATGAAATCAATTGAATAAGAATCGGGAGCTTGTTTGAAACAGGCTGAGAGTATGGCTATTCTGCCATTGACCGAATGAACCTGTTGGATAATGCCAGCGTAGGGAGGTGTCTAGTATAGAAGAACACTTTGCTTAGGCGTAGTGTTTTTATTTTTGTCATAATTGCTGAAATTAGCACGTAGCTTCCTATTATTTCGCGTGCTTTACATTACAGTCAGTTATGGCTTTTTTACTATGTATAATTTTATATAGTGATAATAGTAGGAAGTAAATAAAACTATTAATAAAGAAACAAGAAGGGAATGAGTTATTAGATGAACGAAATATATGAAATGATTCCAATAGTAATAACAAGAGTAAGAAATAAAATACCACTTATTCATAATATTACGAATGTAGTAGTTACAAATTTTACAGCAAATGGGTTATTGGCATTAGGGGCTTCACCAGTAATGGCATATGCAAAGGAAGAAGTTGCAGATATGGCAACAGTAGCAGATGCCCTTGTACTTAATATCGGTACATTAACGGCTGGAAATGTGGAGAGCATGATTATTGCCGGAAAGGCCGCAAATGTCGCCAATACACCTGTTATTCTGGATCCTGTTGGAGCAGGTGCAACTAGGTATCGTACAGAATCTGTCCATCGCATTATGAAGGAAGTAGATATTACATTACTTCGAGGCAATGCAGCAGAGATAGCTAATGTTGCTGGGATAAAAGCGGAAGTGAGAGGTGTTGACTCTGTAAATGTACATGATAATCGTGAAATTGCGTTAGAAGCATCAAAGCTTTTACAAGTACCTGTTGTCATTACGGGTGAACAAGATGTCGTATCCGTTAACGGGAAACTTACTCTCGTTGGTAACGGTCATGAGATGTTGACAAAAGTTACAGGAACTGGCTGCTTACTTTCAGCCATTCTCGGAGCCTTTATTGCTGTGGAAGGAGATATATTACTATCTTCTACAGCTGCTTTAGTTACATATGGGATCGCTGCAGAACTTGCCTTTGAAAAAACGAAAGAGGATGGTCCAGGAAGTTTTCAAATGGAATTATTAAATCGATTAGCGAAAATTAACGAAGCTGATGTAAAGAAATGGATGAAAGTGGAAATAGAAGAGGAGGCACATCAATGACTACTGCAAAAGCATTAACAATCGCAGGATCTGATAGTGGAGGAGGAGCTGGGATTCAGGCCGATTTAAAAACATTTCAAGAGCTTAAAGTGTTTGGAATGAGTGCTATTACAGCTGTAACAGCACAAAATACACTGGGGGTAGATGGAGTGTATCCAATGTCATTGGAGGCGATTGAACAACAAATAGAATGCATAGCTGTTGATTTAAAGCCAGATGCTTTAAAAACAGGGATGCTGTTTAATAGTGAAATTATCGAATTAGTAGCAGATAAAATAAAGCAATACAAGTGGGAGAATTTGGTGGTAGATCCTGTAATGATTGCTAAAGGTGGTGCTAATTTACTTCAAAAAGAAGCAATAGATGCCATGAAAAAAAAGCTTCTACCAATAGCTACAGTATTGACTCCGAATATACCAGAAGCCGAGGAATTGACTGGATTGAATATTCAAAATATGGAGGATAGGAAAGAAGCAGCGAAAAGATTATCAGCGTTGGGAGTTTCCAATGTCATTATTAAAGGGGGACATGGAAAGGAAAAGGAGTCTGTTGATTTACTCTATGATGGAACTTGCTTTTCAAGTTTGTTGGCCAAAAGAATTCCAACTAAAAACACGCATGGAACCGGCTGTACTTTTTCTGCTGCAATAACAGCAGCTCTTGCAAATGGTTATTCAGTTAAGGATGCCTTTCAATTAGGAAAAGATTTTATTCACCAAGCAATTAAAATGGATCTTCATATAGGAAGCGGACATGGTCCGACAAATCATTGGGCTTACCAAGAAAGTAAAAGGTAGGCACAAATAGCTATTCGGAGGAAATATGACAATATATACAAGTGAAAAAATAAAAGAATTGCTAAAAGTGTATTTTATTATGGGAAGCAATAACAGCAGCTTAGCTCCTGATTATGTACTAGAAGAAGCATTAAAGGGCGGCATTACGGTGTTCCAATTTAGAGAGAAAGGAAGCGATGCATTAGAAGGAGAAGCAAAATTTCAACTTGCAAAAAGAATGCAAAAATTATGTAATCATTATAATGTTCCATTTCTAGTCAATGATGATATTGAACTCGCGATAGCATTAGATGCAGATGGAGTGCATATTGGCCAGGAGGATGAGAATGCAATAAAGGTTCGAGAATGGATCGGTAATAAGGTATTAGGTGTATCTGCTCATTCAATAGAGGAAATAAAGCTGGCAATGGAGGCAGGTGCTGATTATATCGGCATTGGTCCCATTTATGCAACAAGCACAAAAAAAGATGCGAAGGAAGTGCAAGGAACATCCCTTATCGAAAAAGTTAAACAACTAAATCTTCGAATACCAATAGTAGGAATTGGCGGGATTACGATCGATAATGCATATCCTGTAATTAAAGCAGGAGCAGATGGAGTTGCAATTATTTCGGAAATTAGCATGGCAGATAATCCCTATGAGCAAACAAAGCGACTAAAGAAAGTGGTTACTGACCAAGAGTAGCTGTATTTTGGTGGAAGCTTTCATTCAAATGCAGGTTTTTTGCGGAAAAATAGACATTCACCCAACCCAAATATATATCCTTGCATACAATAATTTTGTAAGAGGAGCTAGTTAAGAAAAAATATAGAGGCTCCTTCCTCGTTAACCAGTTATAGAAATGGTTAATATACTACAAAAATGAGAAAGGGAGATGTATATATGTACGGTTATGGTGGATATGGTTATGGTTGCGGATATGGCGCTGGTGTTGGATATGGCGGCGGATTCGCGCTAATCGTTGTATTATTTATCTTATTAATTATCGTTGGTGCAACTTTTATTTGCTAATATACGAATGAAAAGCTGACTTCTTGTCAGCTTTTTTTACATTTATAGAGGACGGGATTAGTAGTGGGGAAAATGAGAAGAATCGTGCCCGTTTAACTTGTTATTATGATAACGCTTACTAAAATAGGGTGAAAAATACATAAAATTATATTGGAAAATCAAAAAAATGTAGAATAAAATGAAACTAGTTATAATATTTTAATTTTTAAGAAAATTATTTTTCAAATTCTTATTGACAGAAAATTTAATATAGGTAAAATAAAGTTATTAGAGTGTTAGATTATGTGACACTTGATGGTAAGTATATATACATAAAGGGGGAAGGAATCTTAATGGAAAATTTAGAGTTTTTGATGAACAGCTTGTGGACAATGGTTGCTGCAATTTTAGTTATTTTTATGCTTGGTGGATTTATATTATTAGAAGCAGGTTCCACAAGAATGAAAAATGCGGGACATATCGCAGGAAAAACAATCTTTACTTTTGGAATTGCCTCATTAGTATTCTGGGCTGTAGGTTACGGATTCATTTTTGGAGATAATGCAAATTTCTTTGTAGGGATGAGCGACTTTTTCTATGGAGGAGGGCAAGTTGAGGATGCTGGGTTACAAACTACCGTATTCTTTGTCTTCCAACTAGCTTTTGCTGGAATTTCCTTAACGATTGCTCTAGGAGGATTTGCAGAGCGTGCGAAATTATCTGTATATCTAATTTTCTCTATATTATTTGGTATTTTGGTTTATCCAATCATTGCACACTGGATTTGGGGTGGCGGCTGGTTAGCAGAGCACGGCAAACAAGACTTTGCTGGATCAACGGTTGTTCACTTAACTGGTGCTGCGGCTGCATTAGCTGCAACAATGCTATTAAAACCACGTATTGGTAAATATAATCCAGACGGTTCTGCTAACCCAATATTCGGACATAACCAAGTTTATACTGCGCTGAGTGTATTGATTCTTTGGGTAGGTTGGTTTGGATTTAACGCTGGTAGTACTGTTTCTGTTTCAGATGGATTTTTCGGATATGTTGCATTAAACACAAACTTAGCAGCAGCAGCTGGTGCAGTTGCAGCATTGTTAATTTCTTGGATTGTGTTAGGTAAATCTGATATCACAACAATGCTAAATGGGGCATTAGCTGGTCTTGTTGCAATTACAGCGTCTTGTGCGTTCGTAGAACCATGGGCAGCAGTTGTTATTGGTTTAATTGCTGGAGTTCTTGTATTTTACAGTGCTCGTTTCTTTGAAAGTAGAAAAATTGACGATCCAATCTTTGCCTTATCTGTACACGGAACAGCAGGGATTTGGGGTACGTTATCAAATGGTTTATTTGCGACAGCAGAGTTAGCTGAGTATACTGGCGTAGGTAAAGCTGGTCTCTTCTACGGTGGAGGATTTGGGCAATTAGGTATTCAAGCACTTGGTGTAATAACTTGTGGACTTTTCGCTTTTGCAGTAAGCTATGTCATCCTATTTGTTATCAAGAAAGTCAGCGGACTACGTGTAACAGAAGAGGAAGAAATCATGGGCTTAGATATCAGTGAACATGGTTCATATGGTTACCCTGAAACTTTCTTATCAAAAGAAGAAACAAAAAGCTTATAAGTAATGGTTAATAGCCCTTTTTAAGGATAATGCTACTGAACCTACTAGGATAGGAGTCTCGCTGAAAAGTGGGGCTTTTATCTTTTTTTAAACTATAGGGCATTGCTTATTTGTTTAGTTGTTAAAGTTTATCCATAAATCCATTTTGAAAATAAGGTTCACAGCTTGAATACGTTTTATAGGTAATAGTGTATGGTGATTTGTGAATGACGGAAATATCCTTTTATGAAAGTTTCTCTTTATGAAAAGAGTCAGGGATAAAGATAACATGATAAGATAGACATAAATATAAATTGAATGTAAATATACTATGAATATCTTTTACCAAAGGAAGTGCATGGATGTGCTCTGAAAATAGACGATTAACTGAGCTAAAAAAGGAAAAGGAAGTTTTTTTAAAAACAAATAGGTATAATAGCAAGGAATTAAATAAATTTCATGATGGAATATTTAATTGTTTATTTCAATATATCCTCTCTGAATATATTAAAACAAATGGAGAACCTCCGTGCTCCTTTGTATGGTTTGTAACAGGAAGTGCTGGTAGAAAGGAACAGGGGATTTTAAGCGATCAAGATCATGGGATTATTTATGAGAAAACAGAAATAACCTGCAATCAATATTTTATGAAACTCGGAAAATGGATTAGTGATGCTTTGGATGAGATAGGATATCCATACTGTGAAGGAAATGTCATGAGCAGTAATTCAACATGGTGTAAATCTTTAGAAGAGTGGAAACAACAATTACATCAATGGTTGGTAAAAGAAAACTGGGAATCGATTAGATTTTTGCAAATTTTTTATGACAGCAGAAAAATTTTTGGAGACCAAGAATATGTTCAGGAATTAAGAAACTATATACATCAGTATTGTGTTATGCATCCAGCCCTTTTAAAAAGATTTATGAATAATGTGATGCGGATAAAAAAAGGGGTAGGAATATTTGGCCAATTTTTCGTTGAAAGATCTGGAAGTCACAAAGGCTCCATTCATTTAAAACATACCATGTATTTGCCGTATGTAAATTCAATTCGACTTCTTTCCATTCGAGAGAGAATTCAAGAAACATCTACAATAGAACGAATAAAGTCTTTGCGAGAGATAAAGAAATATGACGAATGGTTAAAAGCCTATGAATATTCATTTAATAGAATATTAGAATATCGAATCATTTTATTTAAAGAAGCAAAAACATATGAAGACGTTCATTATTTGAATATCAAACAGTTATCGAAAGAACAGAGGCAAGAAATAAAAACGTTAATGCGAAATGGTATCAAATTATATCAACAAGTACAAAGGATAATGGAAAAAGGGTGTTAACATGGGAGTAGAATCATTTCTTCAATACATGAGAGATTTATACGGAAAAGTCAATTCGAGTGTATTGCATGCTACCTCGAGTGGAAGTAATTCACAGCAAATCGCTTTTATGCGCCAGCTTCAGAAAGATTTAAAAGTTGAAGTTGCTTCCAGATTGCCATTAGATAATTTAAAAGCTGTTGTTTTTGATATAGAAACAACGGGTTTTTTACCCGATAAAGGGGATCAAATTATTTCAATTGGTGCAGTTAAAGTGCAAGGGTGTCAGATCCTAGAGGAACAATTTTATACATTAGTGAATGCGGGTGTTGAAATACCAGAAGAAATTAGTCGCCTAACAGGAATTCAAACCAATGATTTGCAGGATGCCCCGCCCTTATCCGATGTACTTGTACAATTTTTTGAATTCATAGACGAGGATACCCTTGTAGCCCATCACTCCTCGCATGAGAAAAGCTTTATGCAATCTGCATGCTGGAAAAGTTTCAAAACGCCTTTTAAGCATCGAATTGTAGATACGGCCTTTTTATTTAAAATTGTTGAACCAAACATAAAGATATTAACATTGGAGGACTGGTGTACATTTAGTGATATTCCAGTAATCGATCGTCATCATGCATTGGGTGATGCTAAATTAACTGCTATTCTATGGTGTCATTATTTAGAAAGGGCACAAAAATTAGGATGTCGTACTTTACAAGATATCTACGAAAGACTAGCTTTACGATAAATTATTCATGAGAAGATTTTAACATTTATGGTGGTGAATTTCGATGGGCGTATTTGAAACAGAAAGATTGCTGCTAAGAAGGTGGCAAGAATCGGATTACAAAGATTTATATGAATATGCAAAAAGGGAAGATGTTGGTCCGTTTGCAGGTTGGGCTCCCCATAAAAGCGAGCAAGAAAGCAAAGATGTAATTCGCTATTTTTTACAAAATAATAATTCGTATGCTATCGTTTGGAAAGAGGAAAATAAAGCGATTGGGAGTATTGGGTTTCATAAGCGTACACCGGATGTTAGGCTTTCTCATTTAGCACAGCGTGAAGTTGGGTTTGCCTTAAATCCAGCCTATTGGGGTAGAGGGATTGTACCAGAAGCGGTTAATCATCTTTTAGTTTTTGGATTTGAACAATTGCAATTGGATTTGATCTGGTGTGGACATTTTGATTTTAATAAAAAGTCAAAACGAGTTAATGAAAAATGTGGTTTTCAATATCGTTTTCAGAAAAAAGATCGCTATAAGCTTTTTAACAATCAAATCATCACGAGCGTCTATTATTGTATGACAAAAGAAGATTATTTCGAAAAAAAACAGCAAAGAGCTAAAAAGGTATTTATCTAATACAAATATATAAAGTTAGAATTAGTTGAATGAAATACAAAGAGTGCAGGAAATGATTAAAAGGAGCAACAGTGACAGTTGCTCCTTTTAATTTTTAGTTTATAGCTCGTCAAATCCGTTGTCTACATGGTTGACTTTTACATATTGACGTGATTTCTGTTCAAAGAAATCCGATTTTCCTAAATCTACATCTTCGTATGCTTTGATCCAGCGTAATGGATTTTTGCGATAACCTTCAAATGGGCGATTAAATCCAAGCTGATTAGCTCTTACATTCGCATAAAACTTTATATAATCTTCTACATCTTGCAGAAGAATTCCATCGATTTTATTGCCGATAATATATCTTGCCCACTCAATTTCTAATTCTGCAGCTTCCTTCATCGTATCCTCCACGAAAGAGGCGAGTTCTTCGTTGTTATATTCTGGATATTGGTTTAGAACTTCTTTGAATATTTTTACAAACAAATCAACATGAATTTGTTCATCACGATTAATATAGTTAATCATCGTGCTAGTTGCTACCATCTTTTGATTTCTTGCTAGGTGGTAGAAAAAAGCAAATCCTGAATAGAAAAATAAACCTTCTAAAACTACATCATATACAATCGATTTTAATAGGTTATTAGGAGTTGGATTTTCTGCAAAATAAGCATATCCATTTGTTACAAACTCATTTCTTTTTTCAAGGATTGGCTCTGTTCGCCAAAATTCAAACACTTCCTCTTGCTTTTCCATTGGAACTAAACTAGATAGAACATATGAATAGGAATGATTATGAATAACTTCCTGTTGTGCCAAAATAATCATTAAAGCAGATAGGCTTGAATCTGTTAAATAATCTGCTACTTTCCCTGCATAATCTGTTTGGATACTGTCTAATAAAGCTAATAAGCCAATAATCTTTAAAAATGCATCCTGTTCATCGTCAGATAGTTCAGGGAATTGCTTCATATCTTGACTCATATTAATTTCAAACGGTGTCCAAAAATTAGCAAGCATTTTTTTGTATTTCGGGAACGCCCATTGATAGCGAACATCATCCCAGTTTAATATATTGGAGCATTCTCCATTAATAATGGCTGTTGATTTATTTGGTGCTTGTTTATTCATAATGGGTCTTTTTTTAACGACTTCTTCCATTTTATTTTCCTCCTTATCATACAGTAATCAGCTAGAGCAAGAATCGCAATCTTCTACTTCAGAGGAAGTAGATCTTAAATAATAGGTTGTTTTTAAACCGTTTTTCCAAGCTGCTACATGTAAATCTAGTAACTCTTTTGCTTTAATCGTATTTTGGACATATAGATTAAAAGATATTGCTTGATCAATATGTTTTTGACGTTTAGCTGTTTGTTTAATACTCCAATGTTGATCAATCAAATAGGCAGATTTATAAAACCATGTTGTATCCTTATTTAGATCTGGTGCTGTAACAGGAATTTTATAATCTTTTTTCTCTTCTGAATATTGTTTTTTGAATATTGGATCAATGCTTGGCGTGCTTCCAGCGATTAAAGCAGTGGATGCGTTTGGTGCTACAGCTAATAAATAGCCATTGCGTAATCCGCTATCGTGGACAGTTCTTTTTAATGCTCCCCAATCGTATTTACTTTCTACTGCATCATAACCTCTTTTTGTAAAATAAGCTCCAGTTTCCCAATCGGAACCTTGAAAAACAGGATACACACCTTTTTCCTTTGCTAATTCTGCGCTTGCGGAAATAGTTAAATAGCTAATTTTTTCATATAAATCGTCTGCATAGGATACAGCTTCATCTGATTCCCATTTAATTTGCTTTAATGCAAGTAAGTGATGCCATCCAAAGGTTCCAAGACCAATAGCACGATATTTTTGATTTGTAAACTGTCCTTGGATAACAGGAATAGTATTTAAATCAATGACGTTATCAAGCATTCGTACTTGAATGGGAATTAATCGTTCTAGAACATCAGCGGTAACAGATTTTGCTAGATTTATAGAAGAAAGATTGCAGACTACAAAATCTCCTGGGGTTTTTTCAATAATAATTCTGCCATCTTCATATTTTTGCTCTGTTACTATTGTAGGACTTTGATTTTGAACAATTTCTGTGCAAAGATTTGTACAATAAACCATACCTAAATGGCTATTTGGATTTTTGCGATTTACTTCATCTCGATAAAACATAAAGGGAGTACCAGTTTCTAATTGACTTCTTAATATACTTTTCATAATATTAATTGCTGGAACAATTTCCTTTGATAAATCAGGATGGTTTACACATTCTTCATATTTTGCCCGGAATGAACCTTTTCCCATTTCTTCATCAAAGAAATCCTCCAAATTATATCCCATTACTGTTCTTACTTCATGAGGGTCAAATAAATACCAATCTTCCCGTTTCTCTACTTTTTCCATAAATAAATCAGGGATGCAGATTCCTGTGAATAGGTCATGTGTGCGATATCGCTCATCGCCATTATTTAGTTTACTATCTAGGAAGGAAAAGATATCTTTGTGCCAAACATCTAAATAGACGCTTATAGCACCTTTGCGTTGCCCGAGCTGGTCGACACTGACAGCTGTATTGTTTAGCTGCTTCATCCATGGGATAACACCAGATGATGCACCTCTAAATCCTTTTATAGCACTACCGCGACTTCTTATTTTTCCGAGATAAACACCAATTCCTCCACCGTTTTTTGATAGATTTGCAATATCTGTATTGCTATCATAGATAGATTGTAAAGAGTCATCAATTGTATCGATAAAGCAGCTTGACAATTGACCCCAGTTTTTCCCAGCATTAGATAGAGTAGGAGTAGCTACGGTCATATAAAGATTGCTTAGTGCCCAGTAAGCTTCTTTTACCAGTGTTAATCGGCTCTTTTTTGGTTCATTTTTCATTAAGTGCATACTAATAATCATAAAACGCTCTTGTGGTAATTCGAAAACTTGTTTTTGATGATCACGAGCTAGATAGCGATCAGAGAGCATCCGAAGTCCGATATACGTAAATAAATAATCGTTTTTCTGTTGAATAACTGATTCAAGCTCTGTGATATCCTCTTTTGTATATGTATCAAGGATAGAAGGATGATAGATTCCTTTTTTGGTTAAAGTATCAATTAAATGGTAAAAATTTTCGTATGCATTTTGGTTGGTAGAATGACGGTTTTCCTTTCCTTGTCTATATAGGTCATTTAATAGTAAGCGAGCAGCAACATAAGTCCAATCTGGGGAATTTTCATCCATATAGCTTAATGCTTCCAGAATAAGTTGATGAATAAATTCTTCTTCCTTTATTTCATGCTTATTCTCTACATATTGTTTTGCTCGAGTTTTAAGCGGTTGGAAATCTAAATGGTGATAGTCTTTTTCTAGTTCATCAAAAAGGAAAAGTGTATCATTTTCTATTGTTTTCATAGTAAACCCCCTAGTAATTAATTTTAGAAGCTACTTTCTACATTTTTTGTTGCTTTGGGAATATGCGAGAAATGCATAGATATCTATTTATTTCTCCACAACAGGGTAGAAAAAGCCAATAAAAAAAGCCACTCAACTTGTTGAGTGGATCAAACGATGGCATAAAGCTATCCCAAAAGTGTGTATGGGGTTAAGTTTATACCATCGTTTCATCATCTCAAAGTCCCGGAGTAATGAAACACAAGTGTTTGGCAGGTCTCCTGGCTAGTGAATTATCCTACACTAAGACCTTCCCGAGAAGAATATTCTCAGTGGTTTTCTTAGTTCGTATCACATACAGTTGCGGGTACAGCTTCGGCTTCGCACCGAATTCCCTATTAAGTCCTTATAAGGACACCAAAACTTGTGGCATATTAAATTTTTTCGTAACTATTCTATGAAACGAATTTGTCATTCTCTACGACAAATGTAAATGTCTTTCAAAAAAAAGTCGCTTCTTAAGAAGCGAAAAAGAGACATTGGATATTGAGAGTTGTTATATTAACTATATATAGTAAGATTTTGTTGATTATCAACTATATATTGATTTGATAGTATCATACAATCCATCTTTACGCAATTACTTTCTATTAAAATAATTTAGGTTAGGAGAAGTACGAGATAAAATAATAGGATAAAAGCCGCTCCGAAAATTATAAAATATTTAGACCATACATGTGGAAGTTTTTTTCGTTGTATTCCTTTATTAAAACTGATAAGGGAAAGGCCATTTTTATAAATAACAAAATAAATTAACGCAAATCCGATGTATTGTAAGATAAATAATCCAGTAAGGGACTGTTTGTTCTCCAAGAAATGAACATTAGGATAAGAATAGCCAGTAATAAGCTTTATGATCATATCATTAACCGTTCCAAATAGTGCAAATAAGAGTACGGCTGAAAATAGAATTTTAACCAATTCTAAATAGAAGTAGGGGATTTTTTTCATACTTTCATTCCTTTTCATTTATTAATATTAATTTAGTACCAGAACAAAGGATACCATAAACATTTAATAATTGTTAATTAAATATGCTAGATTCGGGTAATATACAGGTAATTATACTGTGATTTCCTGAATGAAAATTCTGATTATACTAAAAACGTTCACAAAACGTCAAAAATATGATAATATTTGATTGTTTTTGAAAGAAAATGCTTGAAATGCGAAATCGTTTACATTATGATGTTGTTAGAGGAAAGACAACCCGAAGAGGGAGTGTGATAATCTTGTTAACACCTGAAAGGCATGAATTAATTGTACAATTGCTTAAACAGCATAGTGTTGTGAAAATACAAGAGTTAATAGATATTACTAATACATCTGAATCAACAATTAGACGAGATTTAACACAATTAGAGCAAGAAGGTTTTTTAAAAAGAGTACATGGTGGCGCTGCAAGGCTTCAAGGAAAAATAAAAGAGCCTAGCATGAGTGAAAAAGCGTTCAAAAACGTTCAAGAGAAGAAAATGATCGCAGCTTTTGCAGCAAATCTCGTAGAGGATGGCGATAGCATTTATTTGGATGCAGGATCGACCATTACAGAAATGCTACCATTTTTAAAAAATCGCGATATTGTAGTTGTGACAAACGGTCTTATGCATTTGTCCAGCTTACTAGAAGCTCGCATTCAAACCTTCCTAACGGGAGGGTATGTAAAAGAAAAGACAAATGCATTAGTGGGTCGTGGTGCCATACTTAGTCTTGATCATTACCGTTTTGATAAATGCTTCATGGGTGTTAATGGTATTCATCCTGAATATGGGTATACTACACCTGACCAAGAGGAAGCCATGGTGAAAAGCAAGGCTTTATCATTATCCAGAGAAGCATTCTTTCTCGCAGATGACAGTAAGTTTTCAGAAGTCTATTTTTCTAAAATAGCGAATTTGCATGAGGCTTCTATTATTACAAACTCCCTTGATGATGAAGTAAACGATTTATATTCAAGGAAAACTAGTATAAAGGTTGTGAAAGAATGATTTATACCCTAACCTTAAATCCTTCTGTCGATTATATTATCGAAGTTAAAGAAGTGCATTTAGGAGAGCTTAATCGATTAGAAAAAACAAGTAAATTTGCAGGTGGAAAAGGGATTAATGTTTCCAAAGTATTAAAAAGAATGGGCGTGCAAAGTAAAGCGTTAGGTTTTGTTGGCGGTTTTACGGGTAGTTTCATTGAAACGCAATTACTTGCCGAAAAGATTGACACTGATTTTGTGAAAGTCGAAGAAGATACACGTATCAATGTGAAATTAAAAGCAGATACGGAAACAGAATTAAATGCAAGTGGACCAACAATCTCTGCAGAAAAATTCCAAGCGTTAAAGGATAAGATTGCTTCTTTAACTTCAGAAGATTTACTCGTATTAGCAGGAAGCGTTCCATCAACCTTACCGAAAACAACTTATGAGGAGCTTGTGAAAATTTGTCATGAAAACAATGTTTCATTTGTTGTCGATGCAGAAGGGGAGCTACTAAAAGCAGTCTTGCCGTATCATCCATTTTTAATAAAGCCTAATCATCATGAGCTAGGTGATTTGTTTGGAACAACGATTACGAATGCGCAAGAAGCAATCCCATATGGAAAAAAATTAGTAGAAATGGGTGCACAAAATGTAATTGTTTCCTTAGCGGGCGAAGGAGCTATATTAATTAGCCAACATGAAGAACTAATTAGTACAGTACCAAAAGGAGAAGTGCAAAGCTCTGTTGGTGCAGGAGATAGTATGGTAGCAGGATTTCTTGCTAAATATGTAGAGACACAGGATATGAAAGAATCCTTCCGCTATAGCATTGCTTCAGGAAGTGCTACAGCATTTTCGATAGGATTATGTACAAAGGAGAAGGTAGAGAGTCTCCTTCCACAAGTCCAACTACAAGCATAAAACGGAATTCATTTAACAAAATAGTAAGGTTGAAATAGAAAATTAATGAAAAAGGAGCGTTATGGGATGAAAATTACCGAATTATTAACGCAAGAAACTATCCTTTTAAATATTGAAGGAAATGGAAAGATTGATGCAATCAATCAACTAGTCGATATTCTTTATTCAGCAGGAAAGTTAATAGATAAAGAAACGTATAAAGAGGCTATTTTAAAAAGGGAAGAGCAAAGTACAACAGGTATTGGGGAAGGGATTGCCATTCCTCATGCAAAAACAAGTGCAGTAAAATCTCCTGCTATTGCATTTGGTCGATCTACTAGTGGGGTTGATTATGAGTCACTAGATGGGCAGCCTGCCAATCTATTCTTTATGATTGCAGCACCAGACGGGGCAAATAATACACATTTGGAGGCATTATCAAGACTATCAACTTTATTGCTAAAAGAAGAAGTTCGTTCGAAGCTGTTAAATGCTGCTTCTAAACAGGATGTTCTTGCAGTTATTGATAGCTATGATGTCGAGGAAGAATCACAAGAGGAAAATATAGCAGATAAAAAGAATTTCATAGTTGCAGTAACTGCTTGTCCTACTGGTATTGCTCATACTTATATGGCAGCCGATTCATTAAAAGCGAAAGCTGCTGAAATGGGTGTAGACATTAAGGTTGAAACAAATGGATCTGGCGGAGCGAAAAACGTTCTGACAGCAGAAGAAATTGAAAATGCAACAGCCGTAATTGTGGCGGCAGATACAAAAGTACAAATGGAGCGTTTTAATGGAAAACATGTGCTTGAAACCCCTGTTGCAGATGGTATCCGTAAACCAGAAGAATTAATTAATCGAGCTTTGAAAAAGCAAGCTCCAGTTTATCAAGGTGGTTCTGGTAGCTCTAGCGAAGGAAAAGAGGAAGGAAAAAAAGGGATTGGAGGCCAAATTTATAAACATCTAATGAGTGGTGTATCAAATATGTTACCATTCGTTGTTGGAGGCGGGATTCTAATCGCTATATCTTTTATGTTCGGTTATAACTCAGCTGATCCAAATGATCCAAGCTATAATGCGTTTGCAGCGGTTATTAAGTACATTGGTGGCGATAATGCTTTTGCCTTATTAGTACCAGTTCTTGCAGGGTTTATTGCAATGAGTATTGCTGATCGCCCAGGCTTTGCACCAGGTATGGTTGCCGGCTTTATGGCAGCACAAGGTGGTGCCGGATTCCTTGGTGGCTTAATCGGTGGTTTCTTAGCTGGTTATATAGTAATTGGTCTGAAAAAATTATTAGAAGTTCTTCCAAGATCATTAGAAGGTATAAAAACGATTTTACTCTATCCATTATTAGGAATTTTCTTTACCGGTCTTATCATGAATTACGTTATCATGGAGCCAGTTTCAGCAATCAATACAGGGATGACTAACTGGTTATCAAATCTTGGTACAGGAAATGCTGTTCTCCTTGGAATTATATTAGGTGCAATGATGGCTATAGATATGGGAGGGCCAATCAATAAATCAGCATATGTCTTTGGTACAGGTCTTATTGCTAATGGTGTTTTTGAACCAATGGCTGCAATCATGGCTGGAGGTATGGTTCCTCCACTTGCAATTGCGTTAGCAACTGTTTTATTTAAAAAGAAATTTACGAAACAAGAAAAAGATGCAGGCTTAACAAACTTTATTATGGGATTATCGTTCATTACAGAAGGTGCCATTCCATTTGCTGCAGCAGATCCATTGCGTGTTATTCCATCTGTAGCAATTGGAGCAGCAGTAACAGGCGGGCTATCCATGCTATTTAATATTGGACTAAGAGCACCACATGGCGGTATTTTTGTTGTTGGATTGGTTGATGGAAATCCGATGTTATACCTACTAGCAATTGTAATCGGTGCTGTTGTATCTGCGTTATTGTTAGGATTATTAAAGAAACCCGTAGAACAAAAATAGATGGAATGAACTATTAGATAGAGAGATCATCCACTTATTAAGCAAGTTGAGACTATACACATTACTGAATGCAGTGTGTATAGTCTCATTTTTGTATGTTTTTATAAGAGGTTGGGACAAATCTAAATAACTAATCTTTAAAGACGAACAATCTCTAATTTAGCTCTTAAATAAAGCTACTTTTTCATATCTGTTATTTATGGTTTTAAATATATTCAAGTGTAAAAACTAAGTCGTTCCATTGCGCCACAGACGGTCGCTTTCCGCGGGGAGGAATGCTCCTCGCTGCGAGGCCACTGAAAAAGTGAATTACCTGGTGAATCGGTAGTTACCAAACCATTCTAACTTAGTGTAGGCTTTTGTTTTCCGAGGCTTACCGCACGACTCACCGGGGCGA
>NZ_JBQKKM010000054.1:0-29550 GCF_052116745.1 Niallia sp. Sow4_A1
AAAAAAACGAAATTTTGATGAAAGAAAATATTTAGAAAGCGGATACAAAATTAAAAGTTTTATTTTATAAAAAGGGAGCTAAAAAAACTCCCACAAAAACTTGACTCAATCAGTTTTGAAAACGTTATTGACAAAAAGCCAATAAGATTATATTATAAGTGTAACGCAATTAAGTTCGGTATATGTTTTATGGATAAGGTGGTCGTAGCTGCAATGTATGTAGGCGATTTTCTTCTACATCATTCCAGCTACGGCTTTTTCATGTTGAATGAGGTATCGATTCCTAAAAGTTATATTAGGTGCTTAGTGTGTAACACATTTTTGGAGGTTTTACAATGAACACAGGTAAAGTAAAATGGTTTAACGCAGAAAAAGGTTTTGGTTTCATCGAGTCTTCTGAAGGGCAAGACGTATTTGTTCACTTCTCTGCTATTCAAACAGAAGGTTTCAAAACTTTAGAAGAAGGCCAAGACGTAACTTTCGAAATCGTTGAAGGTAACCGTGGACCTCAAGCTTCTAACGTAACTAAAGCTTAATAAAAAATTAAAAAAAGGTGATGCCTTTCAAAATGCATCACCTTTTTTAATGATGTTTACAAGAACTTCTATAACAAAGATTATTTCATATAAACGCTTTGAAAAAATCATTTTAGAATGAAAGCATAATGTGATTTACTCACTGTCTTATTACATTAACTTAGCATTTATATAAAAAATCTCCATCAACTTCATTATATTCATCCGTTAAAAAACCACATAATTTCCCACTAAAGTATGGTATAAAGGCTTTTAATTGATCCTATTTACCTTAATGTTTTGGAAAATGAAAAAAAGTGAAATAAAATGGAGAGTATATATTTATAACAAAATAAAACAATACACTCTAGGTTGGTATTTTCTAAACAATAATGTCCCTTATAATAGGGCGGTGTTTTAAGGTTTATATTAAAGAGTAATCATGCGCTAAAATTAGTGGAATCCATTCATTTAAAATGATAAAGATCCTATCCTACGACATTTATGGCCCTATATTCTAAGGAATATCAATCAACGGAGTACAATTACAAGGAGGAAAAAGTATTGACAACTTTTTCAGATTTTAAATTAAGCAGCAGTTTAGAAAAAGCATTATCAAACATGGGATTCGAAGAGCCAACACCTATTCAGGCACAGGCTATTCCAATTGCATTATCTGGTAAAGATATGATTGGACAAGCTCAAACAGGTACAGGTAAAACAACAGCATTTGGTGTGCCTTTACTTGAAAAAATTGAAGTTGGCAAGGCAGTTCAAGGGTTAGTTATTGCTCCAACAAGAGAATTAGCAGTCCAAGTAGCAGAAGAATTAAATCGTATCGGTTCTGTAAAAGGAATCCGCACATTACCAATTTACGGTGGCCAAGATATAAATCGCCAAATTCGCGGATTAAAAAAGAAACCAGAAATTATTGCAGCTACACCTGGTCGATTAATTGATCATATAGAGCGTAAAACAATTCGTTTACAAGATTTAAAAATGATTGTACTAGACGAAGCAGATGAAATGTTAAATATGGGATTTATTGAAGATATCGAAAGAATCTTAAGTGAAACTCCAGATTCTCGTCAAACACTATTGTTTTCTGCGACAATGCCAAAAAGAATTCAAAGCCTTGCAGAAAGATTCATGGTAGAGCCTGAAATCGTAAGAGTGAAAGCAAAAGAAATGACAGTAACAAACATCGAACAACATTATATGGAAGTGCAAGAGCGTCAAAAATTTGATGTTCTATGTAGCTTACTTGATATTCAATCACCTGAGCTTGCAATTGTTTTTGGTCGTACAAAAAGACGTGTTGATGAAGTAGTGGAAGGATTAATCAAACGTGGTTATTCTGCAGAAGGTATTCACGGCGATATTCCACAAGGGAAACGTGACCAAGTGATCCGTCGCTTTAAGGAACAAAGCATTGATATAATGGTTGCAACAGATGTTGCAGCAAGAGGATTAGACATTAGCGGTGTATCTCATGTTTATAACTTTGATATTCCACAAGATCCAGAAAGCTATGTTCACCGTATTGGTAGAACAGGACGTGCTGGTAAAAAAGGTCTTGCTATAACGTTTGTTACTCCTAGAGAGCTTGATCATTTACGTATTATTGAAAATGTAACGAAGAAATCAATGTCTAAAAAACCAATCCCTTCCCTTACAGATGTGTTAGCTGGTAACCAACAAGCTACCATTAATAAAATTACTAAAACTGTGGAAGAAAATGAGTATTCTGAATATAAGCGTGTTGCAGAAGGTTTATTAGAAGAAACAGATTCAGTAACATTACTTGCTGCTGCATTGAAGCTACTTACAAAAGAACCAGATGCTACACCAGTTAAATTAACAGCTGTTGAGCCATTGCGTTCAAGAAAGAAAGATAATCGTTCTGGTGGCGGTGGCGGTAACCGTAGACGTCGCAATGATCGTGGCGGAGAACGTGGCGGATATGATAGAAAACGCCCAAACTCTTCAGGTGATAGCAGAAGACCTAGAAGCCGTAACAGAAGCAAATAAATCCTATTCTTTTATCTAGAATACATTATTTTTCCGACAATAGATGGACGTTTAAATTTCAGCGTTTTAAATATGGAAAATTGGGTATACTAGTTAAATGAAGGGTATTTCATAAATATCCATGTTATTTAAATCTAGGAGGCAATAAGAAATGGCAACAGGTAAAGTAAAATGGTTTAATTCTGAAAAGGGATTTGGATTTATCGAAGTGGAAGGTGGAGAGGATGTATTTGTACATTTTTCTGCTATCCAAACAGAAGGGTTCAAAACTTTAGATGAAGGTCAAGAAGTTAATTTTGATATAGAAGAAGGTAGCCGAGGACCACAGGCTGTAAATGTAACAAAACTATAATCGTAATAAAGAGTCCTTTTATGGGGCTCTTTTTATTTTTCAAGTTTTTTACTGGTTGCTTGTGAAAAGAAAAGTTCAATAAAAGTGAGTAATGGAGAGCAAGACACGCATCTGCAAGCTTTGTGATAATGTCTTAGAAGAAACACTGGGAAATCAACTGTTCGAAAGAAATGATGGGTGAAACAAACGAACGCCACTGGTCGTTTGTTTCACTTAAGGAAAGAGCTTATGTAATAAGAAAGGACAACTCTTTGCTAATTTCACTGTAATTGTATAAAATAATAAAGTAAAGAAAGAGGTGCATAATATGAAAGAATTTAAGGTGAGTTTCCATGCAGAAGATGGAGTCGATCAAATGGTTGTACAAAAACTAAGTGAGGACGATTTTAATCGTGCTACGAGTGGAGGTACTAGACAATTATTTGAATTAGATACAAATATTGGTTTTTTTATTTATTTTGATGCAGTGGATGAGGCAGGAAAAGAATCTTATTTAGTTCTTCAGTATGAAGAAGAAAATGAGGATCCATCTGCTTGCTATAGTTTTCAGCTAAAAGATTTCTATCAATTTGTAGCATTGCACTTAAATGATTTGCAATATGAAGAAGATGAGGAAGAGGATGAAGAAGAGTTTGGTCCTATCCACTATCTGGCGCATTTAATGCATCATATTGTAGAAGATGGAAAAACTGTTGAAGTTTAAGCTAAAAGAGAAAAGAACGGAAGGAGTGCATTCCTTCCGTTCTTTTCTCTTTTCTGCCTTAAATTTCTTCCTCCAAATAATGCATGTTGCAAAAGGTTTTTATTTCTTCCAGTTCATCGTCTTCTAAGCCATAATCTAAGTATTTATTTTCTAAGCTATTATAAAAATGATAATTAAGAATGCGAGAGACACCCTCATCTACTGAGAAAAGAACTTTTATTTGCAGATGGTCTTCTTCTGCTAATTCATCGTCTTCATCGAACTCAACAGTTAGGAAAAATTCGTAACGTTTTCCGATAAGAATGCCAGTTGGGTCTTTTATTTCCTCAATGGTATATTCTTTTATGTTCACTTAATAAACCTCCAATAATTCTTCGATAAAACAATTGATAATTTGGTCACCTCAAAAATAATATCATATTAAGTAGGGAATAGCTAATTGAAAGAATTTTTAATATCCAAAATCCTTTCAGAATTTGGGAAAGAAAGATAACTCGACATTTTATTAAAATAATGTTTGCATTAATGGTAGGAAGTATGGCATAATGAAAAGTTTGACTTTCATAAGTATTTATGTTATATTTAATATTAGTTTTTAGTTTAGATTTATATTTCTCACGCACTTGTTTAGGGATTATTTCTTGTGTTTTCTCTTGTTTACAAGTGTTTTTTATTTTATGGCGTTAAATTTTCTATGTGAAGTGAAGAATATAGTAATAAGAGATGTGGGTAGAAGCATGAAATAGAATGCGCAAACTACCTTTATCACATAGTTCATTTAACAAAAAATTAGCTTCCTGGAGGTGCTTCATTTGGCAATGGGATTTGGAAGAAGAAATAATGAAGAAATTGTTAAAGAAGAAGTGATGGTTTGGGATTGTACATCAGAAACTTGTAAGTGCTGGATTCGTGATAATTTTAAAAGCAGTGAGACACCAAAGTGCCCAATATGCGGAAGTGAAATGGTTAAAACAACTAGAGAACTTCAAGTAGTTAATAATAATAGCATCTATTCGAAATAAAAAGAAGAGGAATTTTCCAAAAGGATTGACCTCACAAGATTTGTTCATTCGATTGATAGTAATCGATTGAGAAATCTTGTATGGTCTAATCTTATCTGGAGAAGTCCTATTTTTTTTGTCTATTTTTTAATGCAAAAAAAAGAAGAAATGCCAATAAAGAGACATTTCTTCTGCCATTATTTATTCTGTTACTGGTGCATGCGAACTCTTAAGCAGTAAAGTTAAGCATTAACGGGATCAAAGAAGTTCCCCATAAAACAGTAATCCACGCTGCTAAAATCATTGCAAGTGTAGAAAAGGTTGCCTCTTGTTCTCCAAATTCCATCGCTTTTGATGTGCCGACTCCATGTGCTCCCATTCCAAGCGCTAAGCCTTTTGCTATCGGGGAGTGAAGGGATAACCATTTTATTGTATACGGCCCAATGATTCCTCCTAGAACCCCTGTGATAATCACAAATATTGTTGTTAGTGTTGGCAGGCCACCAATTTCCTCTGATACGACTATTGCAATAGGTGTAGTGATGGAACGCGGCAAGATACTCATTATAAAGTCATTGTTTAAATGAATCAAAATGGATAATAAATAAGAAGAAAAAATCGCGACCAAAGTACCTGTTGTAACGCTAATCATAATAATCGTAAAATATTTCTTTAACAAATGTAAGTTTTTATAAATTGGAACGGCGAAAGCAATTGTTGCTGGTCCTAATAAATGTGTTAATGGTTGTGCTGATTCCATATAAGTCGTTGCTGGAATACGAAAGATACTAATAAACGCAATTAGCAATATGGGGGTAATTAACAACGGATGAAATAATGGGATATTCCATTTTTTATAGCAGGCTTTAGCTATCCGATAAAGAACATAGGTTATAATGGTGATTATGATAATTTTCATTTACTAAAACGTCTCTTTCTATTATAAATTTTTTCAGCAGTAAAACCTGTAGCCCCCATTACGATAAAAGTACTTATCGCGATTAGTAGTACTGTTTCAACTCCTTTAACATTTAGAATTTCGTTGTAATTTACAATGCCGACAGCTGATGGAATAAAAAATAACAACAATTCTGCAAGCAGCCAAGCAGCGCCTTTTTCGACCCATTCAATTTTCACTAATTTAAGCTTTAATGCAATAAAAAGGACAATTAATCCAATCATTGAAGCTGGAATTGGTATAGAAACGATCAATTTAATTCCCATGCCGATAAAAAGAAAAACATGGAGGAATAAAATTTGACCAGCGATTATCAATATATTCTTCAATGGGCTCACCTTCTGTTATTCATTTGATGGAATAATATCTTCCATCTCCTTGGTATATGAATATCATACGCTTCTAATCGTTATTCGTAAAATACATAGTTATTATAGTTAATATAACTAAAAGTTATTGAAAAGCGAAAGCGAGAGAGTTGAAGAATATAAGGATAATTATTCATTATCAAGGACAAAGTCGATAAATCTTCTGCTGGCAACGGATAGATAGCGATCCTTTTTCGTTATGATAACGAGCTCCCAATTTGTAACAGGCTCTAAATCAATGAACCGAACTTGATTATTATTTGCTCGATTGCATATCGATTCCGGTAGTATGGAAATTCCTAGATTTGCAGCGACAATTTCCACCATAAAGTCCCATTGGGAGCTTTTGAAAATAATATTTGGTTCAAATCCTTCTTGAATGAATTTTTTCCTCATTATTTCATATAGAGCAAATTCTTCGCTGTAGAAAATAAATTCTTCTTCTTTTAATTCCTTCATATGAACTTTATTTCTACTAGCAAACCGGTGCGATTCTGGGACAATTAATTTTAATTCTTCCTTAACAAGTGGAAACACATGGTAATCTTCATCCGCTAAAGGAAGCACAGCAACCCCCATTTCAAATTCGCCTTCTTCGACACTTTTAACTACTTTGGCAGCGCCGTATTCCTTTATATTAATTTGGATGTTAGGATATGCTTTATGAAAAGCGGCAATTATTTTCGGGAAAAATAAACTTCCGATAATTGGCGGGAGCCCAATATTAATATTTCCTCTTGTTAAATTGGTCATATCATGGAGTGTGGATGACATTTCTTCCACTTGTGCAAGGATTTTTTGTCCATATTCAAAAACGACTGATCCCGCATCTGTTAGCTCATGTGTTTTATTTGACCGATGAATTAATGTTAAGCCAATCTCTGCTTCTAGGCTTTTGATTGCTTTACTAAGTGCAGGCTGTGATATATGAAGATTCTCTGATGCCTTTGTCATATTTTTTTGCTTAACTACTTCTACAAAGTAATGTAATTGTCTTATTTCCATCTTTCTTCCTCCTTTCATTACGGAAAATGGCTGCCTCTAATCAAGGAGACAGCCTTTTTGACCATAATTCATTATGTTGTAATAAACTCCTTATAATTGCCGAATAGTGTTTATTTCGGTATTTTTTTTAGCAAGGATAAATTTCTAATCATCGAACCGACAAACATCGTGCCAGCTCCTCCAAAAAGAAGTATTAATACTGTTTGCTTGCTAATAACATCAAGTGGATACAGTACACTGCCTAAGATTGCGAAAAAACCAATTAGCGATAAAAACCAACCAAATTTAGTCATAATAAACTTCCTGTCCTTTAAATAAAATGTATTAATAATTACCTATTTTACGCAAATTAGAAGCGAAGCACAACTATTGGCTAGTAGTTTGTCGAAAATTGTGGTGTATTCGTTCAGCTCCTAACACAATACTGGTAAAAAGGGCTGAATTTAATCGGCGATTTTATCAAGCCTGAAAGGAAATTACACGAAAGACTCGGATCATTTCATTCGGTTAGAAGAAAAAATTTATTCGCATTAAGAAATGATTTATTTTACAACTTCATTTTTAAAGTGCTACTTCTTTCTAACAGCTTGTAGGAACTGATGGAATTGATGAAAAAAATTAGAGACACATTTATATATAAATACGGAGTAATTTTAAGTTTAAATGGGAAATGGATGTGGTATAAGTAGATTATCAACTTAAGAAAGGTGTGAACATCATGAGCATTTTTCACCAGTTAAAAGACAAGATAATCTTTATGCATAATTGGAAGGATAATTTAACTGCACACAAAAAATATGAAAATTTATACAAAAAAAATGCGACAGAAATGATATATCTTAATATGTACCGTTTAAAATCAAAAAAACAAAATGAACAAAAATAATAGACTAGGGTGAGACGCATCCTAGTCTTTGTTATGTTTCAAAATCATTTAGCTATATTTTCTATTATGCCATGGATGTTTCTTTTAAATAATCAGAAAAAACCTTTTGTACAAGAACTTCTTCTTGAATATCGTCCGAATTATGTAAATCCTTAATACAGACTACGTAAACAGATTTTACAAATAAGTGTAATGCTTCATCATCCGTTAATTTCTGGATTTTCTTTATTAGTTGAATATCAGTAATGTAATTAACGATACGATCAAGGAATTCCTTCGGGTAATCTTTTGGCTGCTTACCAGTTTCCTCTTGAAAAATTCCTCCTTGTCCTTCAATTTCGACATGACGTATTACTTTTTCTAATTCTTGAATACTGAATATCTCCATTGATTATACACCTCTTTCCCTCTAGTATTATAACAGGCTATTAAACAGTAGTAAATTGATGATTTTACACTATTTGAAAAAGCTTGATTTAATAGTCTTTCAGTGGTGTTATATAAAAGATTAGAAGAAAGATTAGGAAGGCTTTTTTTCCTATTTTAACTCCATCGTTATTCCTAAAATAAAGGAAAGTACTACAAAAAGAAAGTCAAAATGTTACAATAGTCTTTAGTCCATACCGAACGGGAAAAGCCTATAACTACATAAATGGAGGAAGATAGGTGTTTTAAACTCTTCCATATTAGAATAGGAGAAGTATAATAAATTTCAGCGAGAGGACTAAAGGGAAAATTCATATTTAATGGAAGTTTTCTAATTACATTTACGTTTATTTCGAAAAGGAGTAGTAATGGATAATAATAAGATGTATCATATGGTGAAAAATTTTCATGAAGCATTTGGACATGAAGTGGCAAAAGAACCTACTGCTATTGATGAAAAAACAGCTGTTAATCGAGCGGTTTGGACAGGAGAAGAATTAGTTGAATTTCTATATGCTACGGCTGAAGGAAATGAACAGAAATTCCAAGTATTATATAAACAGTTTTTACAAGGATTAGATAAAGCTGCTGATAAAATACTTACCCAAAAGAAACCAGTCGATGATAAATTAGTAGCACAGATGGATGCACTAACAGATGTTGAATATTTCAATCAAGGAAGTTTTGTCATTGCTGGTGTTGAGCCATTTCCTCTCTTTCAGATAGTGCAAGAAGCGAATATGGGAAAATTATTTGAAGATGGCAAACCACGCTTCAGAGAAGGGGATGGCAAGATTATTAAGCCACCGAATTGGGAGGCAGATTTTGCACCAGAAGGCAGATTAAAAGCGGAAATAGAAAAACAAAGAAAAAATAAATAGAAATAATGGGAGGAACTGAGAGTTGGTCAATACTGTAAAAGTAATAATGGCCACCAAAGTTCTTCCCATTTTTACTACTCAAATTATTGAAATACGGAAGTAGGAATCAATATGGATGGATTGCCAGAAACGTATGGACCTACTTCATATTGCTGGAATATTAGGACTATTCCTTTGTCAGATAAAAAGAAATTCGTTTCATTTGTTACTTTAAAGTCTGCAAATTCAGTAGAATCTGAATAAAATATTTCAGGATGTTTTTTCATATATGCTAATGCATAATTTGTTACCTTTTCATATTCTCGCTCTGATGTGAGAAAGTCATCTAATGTCAATTGATTTCCTGATTTCAAATCAAAATTATATGACGAAATAACCGTGTTTCCATGTGCACCACCAGTAAATTGATAATCATTAAATATGATGCTAAGTTTATTATTACTGTTGAATTTCACCTTGTAATTGGTAATGTATTCGAATTTACAAACAGATGGTGACTCTTTGCAAATTGGATCTGTTTTCATTTTTTCCATTTCTTTCATCCATTTAAAATATCTCTTATAAGAATGTTTGATATGCTGTAAAAGAATTTTGTTTACTTGATTTTGAGCTTTGTTATTTGGTGCGCTTATTAGCGTAGGATATTTGAGATTTTCGATATTTTTATATTGTTTTGTCATAACCACATTAGGTGTTTTAATCGCAGATGCAGGTATTGGTTGAATAGTAAAAATAAGTATATGTAAGACAGATAACGTAAGAATAAATAAATTCGTTTGTTTTTTCATAAAAATCTCCATTCCTTTCAGATAGTATTACTATTTTTTTACGAAAGAGAATGGATATGTATGGTGATAATTGGAAAAAGCTAAAGGGAGTTGATTAATCGACTTCCTTTAGCTTTTTTTCAATGGATTTAAGATGGTTATTTAGGTCATTTATCATGGTCATTTGCTGCTTATGAATAGATAGGCTGCTTCTTTCCAACTTTAATCTTTCGATGGCTCTAGCCTCTTTCCGTTTAAGAAAGCGAACAACGATAAATATAAGTAAAACAGGAATGAAAATATAAAGGAATAAAGTTGGCAAAACCATAATGGCTATAGTCATATTATTTCTCCTTTTAATTTGTCTCATCTAAGATTTTTTCAATGTGGACAATTCTTTCTTTGATTTTGTTAAGAGCATTTATTTGTTCTTTTTGATTTTCAATATTTTCTTTTTCTATAATAATCTTTTCATCTGCTCGTGCTTCCGCTCTTTTCATATATCTAGCTAAATAGAATAGAAACCCAAGGATCAAGACTATAGGCAGAATAAAAATGAGTAAATTGATCATACTAAATAATTGCATTTGTTACCTCCTAAAATGTAATATGCTACTCCTTTCTTTTTTTTATCGACACGGTTTTAGCCAAGTCTGTAATGAATTTTTCTGATAAAGGAACATGAAAAGGAATCAATTCATAGTATTTCATTGCTTTTCCATCTTTCGAAATTTCATGGTGTCCCTTAACAATTTCTGCGTTTTCTAATTTTTGAAGATGTAAATATAACAATGGTCTACTAATTCCAAGCTCTCGAGCTAACAGACTTACGTATTTTCGTTCTTTTTGCAATATTGCAATAATTTTTAATCGATACGGATTAGACAATGCTTCAAGTACTAGGAGTAATTGATCACCGTTATTTATACTTTTCATATGTAATAATTTTATTACAGGTGTAAATGTTATGCAAGAACAATTTTGAACTTTTTTTGCAAAGTATATTAAAAAAGGAGGGAAATAAGAATAGAATAAAAAGCAATGGCTTATCACATAAAGTTGTTTCGTATTTTTCGCAATAAATACTACAATCTTATGGAAAAGTGTTAAATTAGGAAACTTTTATAGCTGTTAATTCGTATATACATTAAAAAATGGAGGTAGATTTTTATGGGTTTTTTAAATGGTTTAATGGGAAATGCAAGTTCAACAGATGTGAAAGAATTAGAAAAGGAATTAGATAAGATTATCGGATCAAATGAACAGATAGAGCTTGCATATAAATTAATTCGAGACTTAATTGTATTTACTGATTTACGATTAATTCTCGTTGATAAACAAGGTTTAACTGGTAAAAAAGTCGAGTATTTGTCAGTGCCTTATAAAAGCATCTCTCGGTTTAGTATCGAAACTGCTGGTCACTTTGATTTAGATGCTGAATTAAAAATTTGGATTTCTGGTGCAGAATTGCCAGCTATATCCAAACAATTCAAAAAAGATAGTAGCATATATGACGTGCAAAAAGCACTTGCAAGTTATGTGGCAAAGGCTTAAGATAATTGGAAATTAGTCCCTGACTGTTTAAAGACAGTTATGGGACATTCTCTTAAAAAAATATAGAAGGAATGTAATGTTCTTTGTGGAATATTTATTTAGTATGGTGCTTATAGGATAAAGATAGGTGGAGAAGGAAAGATTGGGTGGAATAGGGGGAATAATATGCATTCAGAAGCGAAATTTACAGGGAAGTCTACATTATATGATCGTTATCGTCCAGGTTATCCAAAACGTTTCTTTATTGAGCTTTTTACAGAGTATATTGGTGCCAAAGATAATTTCGTCATTGCTGACATCGGTGCTGGTACGGGGATTTTTACAGAATTAGTTGCTACTTTTGGAACAGATATTATAGCGATAGAGCCAAATGACGATATGAGATCTATTCTAAAAGAAAGAATGGAAAATTTCACACAGGTGACATGTGTAAACGGTTCAGCTGAAAAAACAGCGCTTGCTGATAAGAGTGTGGATTTAATTACGGTTGCTCAAGCATATCATTGGTTTGATGCAATTGCCTTTAAAAAAGAGTGCGAACGAATTCTGAAGAACAATGGTCTTGTCATGCTTATATGGAATAGTCGTGATCATACGAGTAGCTTAAATATGGAAACGGCAAAAATATCGAAAAAATATTGTCCTGATTTTCAGGGGGTTAGTGGTGGAATTAATATTGAGCGCCTGGATTTACAGCAATTTTTCACGCATGGCTATGAGCATTATGCTGTCTCCAATCCATTAAAAATGGATAAAGAACATTTTATAGGCAGAAATCTGTCTGCTTCCTATGCACCAAAAGAAGATGACTTTTTTTACGAGGAATTTGTTGGTGAACTAGAATTTCTTTTTGAAAAGTACAGTAAGGACGAAACAATCCTAGTTCCGAATGACCTGCATGTTTATGTAGGCGCTATCATTTGAGTGTTTCGAAGAATACTAGTATTTCCTTTAAGAAACTTTTATACGACTCTCACCCCTTATTTAGGAATATGGGAGCAAGATCAGATTCCGAATGTTCACTAAGCTTTTCTGAGGGGATAAAGGCCCCTATGATAATGGAAGTTTTCTTTTGTAGTTGAAGGACTTTTCGAAAGATATTGACAATTGACGAAGAAAAATCTACAATAAATCTTAATAAAAATGATGGCGTAGATAAGGAAAAGTAAATAAGGCAATTTTTTTAGAGAGCTTCCGAGGGTGGAAAGGAAGTAAATGAACCTTATTGAAAATGACCTTTGAGCTTCGTACCGAAAACTATGTGTGAGTAGACTACGACGAGACAGGCACTCGTTACAACAGCGGCAGTATCTCTTTCAAAAAGACGTACTGATTAGAGGCAAATAGTGCAAATTATTTGTAAAGCTAGGTGGTACCACGGGTAAACTCGTCCTAATCTTTTTAGATTAGGGCGTTTTTTTTATGGTTTTTAAAATGATAGGAGGATTTTATAGGCAGTAAGAGTGTGCGTTATCGAAATTCAGATAAGCAAAACAAAATGGAGAGATGAATGAAGGAGGAATAAATGATGACAATATTTATCGGGGGAGCTTGGCCATATGCAAATGGATCCTTGCATTTAGGACATGTGGCGGCATTGTTGCCAGGAGATATTTTGGCACGATATTTTCGCCAAAAGGGAGAGAATGTACTTTACGTTTCAGGAAGTGATTGTAATGGAACGCCAATCTCGATACGAGCACAACAGGAGCAAACAACTGTTGAGAAAATTGCCGATCGCTACCACAATGAATTTTATCAATGCTTTACCCAGTTAGGATTTACTTTCGATTTTTATACAAGAACAGATGCACGGCATCATCACATATCAGTTCAAGAGATATTTCTTACTTTATTAAAGAATAATTTTTTATATAAAAAAACAGTTGAGCAGGCATATTGTCAAAAAGACAACCAGTTTTTACCTGATCGTTTAGTAGAAGGCATTTGTCCTCACTGCAAACAAAAAGCTAGAGGGGATCAATGTGATTACTGCTCTAGTATATTAGATCCATTAGAGTTAGAAGACAAACGCTGTAAAATTTGTGGTGAAACACCAGTCATTCAAAAAACAGAGCATTTCTATTTTGCTTTTAGCAAGTTTCAGCAAGAGATGGAGACATACTTAAAACATGCTGAAGAAAACCAGCTTTGGCGTGAAAATGCTCTTTCTTTGACAAAACGTTACTTAGAGGAAGGACTTCCTGACAGAGCAGTTACAAGAGATTTACCAAATGGAATTGATGTTCCATTAGAAGGCTATGATGGGAAGAAAATTTATGTTTGGATTGAAGCTGTGTCAGGCTACTTAACGGCTACTATAGAAGTATGTAAAAAGGAAGGCATGAATGTGGAAGATTATTGGAAGGAAGAGACGATTTCTTATTACGTGCATGGAAAAGATAATATTCCCTTCCACTCCGTTATTTGGCCGAGTATATTGCTTGGGCTGGGCAAAAAATCCTTACCGACACATATCATTTCTAGTGAGTATTTAACATTAGAAAAGAAGAAATTATCCACCAGCCAAAATTGGGCTGTATGGGTTCCATATATTTTACAAAAATATAATCCTGATTCCATTCGTTATTTCTTAACAATGAATGCTCCTGAAGCAAGAGACACAGACTTCTCATGGCGGGAATTTATCTATAGTCATAATAGTGAACTATTAGGAGCATACGGTAATTTTGTAAATAGAACATTAAAATTCATTCAGAAAGCGATGAATAGCAAGATTCCAGAAAAGCAGATTTCAAAAAGGATTATAGCGTTTACAGAAGAGGTGTATAAAAAGTCAGGAGAATGGGTTGAAAAGGGAAGTGGAAAAAAAGCGTTAGAAGAAATTTTTTCTTACATTCGTTATGGAAATCGTTATTTTGACAAGCAAAAACCATGGGAACAGATAAAGGGAAAGGTGGAAGATGCAGAAATTACTTTAGCTAATTGTACATATATTATTATAAATTTAGCCCAACTTCTCGAACCATTTGTTCCTTTTTCTACACAGAGAATTAGAGACATGCTTGGTATTAACAAAATAGAATGGAAGCTACAACACACACTTCCATCCGAAATATTGTATGTCACCCCTTTATTTGAAAGATTGGATTTAGGATTAATCGAAGAAGAGTTAAAAATACTACAAGATGGAGTGATAAACGGCTAGCCTTCTGACAGTTCGCTTAGCTTTTTTTCACTAGTATCTCACTTTTAAACTTCAGTAGTAGTAGGAGATATCTGTCTGTATTAATCCGATTGCTTCAACTAACCATTAGCGGAAGAGGATAGAACCCTCCGGTTAATGGTTAGTTTTTATTTCTATGGGAAGGAACCTGTTGAATAGGTAAGAAATTATTATTCATCAGAAGGTTTTAGATGAATTCCTCCGAGAGCCAATTACTTTACCGTCTTCCTTCCGCTCCCTCTGATAATACAACGACATAAGCATTTATCTTGTATGTCACCATTTGGCAGTAAGAATGACTTTTCTTAAAAGACCGAAATTGATTGTAGAAAATTGATTTTTTTCAGAGAAAATACAGGAAAATTGCGTTCATATATCGAATTGATAGGTATTAATATTATCATTTATGACCATTTCATGTAATATGAATATACTAGATTAAATACAATACTTGGACCGTAAGAAAAATCACTTGGCAATTTTTCCATTACTATGGAATAGACATAAAGTAATAAACAAAGAGCGGATTATCAGAGAGTATATGGCAAAAGGAGTTGAATAAAGCAGTTAATAAGTAAGGAGGGAGCTAAAAATGAAGTGGAGTGAGTTTGTATCCCATGGAAAGAACAGAGTCTTACCAGTCATTATAGAGGTATTGGGCAAAAAATATCCACATTATGCAAGTAAGCTTTATCCAATATGTTATACAAGCTTTAGTGATTTGGGAATTCTTTTTACACCCTGTGGTTTATTTAGAAAAAAGAAGAAACAAAGTATTCGAACGGTTCGATATAAAGAAATTATGTCAGTGGAGTTTAACGTCCAACGAGTACCAACTGTTTACTTATACCTTTTAGGATCCTCTTTGCATTTGAATATTATTCTCCACTTAAAAGACCATTCCATTTTATATTTGGAAAGTGAAGATATAAGTCTCTTTCCTGAGCTAATTCAGCTTTTAAAAAAGCAGAAAGTGGTTATTAAAGATCCTTTAAAACTCCAAAAAATTCTAAAAGAACAGGATACGATGGAAAAGTTTTATTCCTATATTGATAAGTATTTAGAACAGGATTCCTATTATAACGACAAGGAACCTAAAATAAAATAGAGAATCAACGGTTAACGAGTTATTTTGAGATCAAAATCAGTTACTGAATTTCGTTCTTTTTTCTAAGGATTCTAATAATTCTATTGCATTCTTATTGTAAATAGAAGCAGAAAAATGCATAGATGGTACACACATATGTCGACGATTAGGATTGCGATTTTGTTTTCTTTTTATTGTCATAGAAATAAGCCTCTTGATTACTTTTTATCTATAGGTTTTCCATCTTTTCAATATTCTTATACAAGCCTTTAAAACGTAAAAAAAGAGTCTCGGAAAAGAGTTAGAATTCTTGATGGAAAGAATTCTTCTCCTTTTTTGAGACTATAACTAATTAAGCACGTTTTGCTAGTAAGTTTAATGCTTTTTTATTCATGTCATGAATATCTTCAAATGTTTCTGATACTGCTACTGTCATTTTTCTCCTATTCGGATTCATTGACTTTTTCGACTGTTTATTTGGTTTGTTGAATGGAGTAGGATTTGAAGCAGCTGTCGTTTTCTTTTTGCTTGCCATATCAATTCCTCCTTAAAGAAAAGTGTTTGAATGAACAAGACACAAGCTATTAAGCAAGGAAACTAGCAAACTTTCGTTTGTTAGAAATGCTCATGCTTTATCTATATATTATTATACTACAGAATATGTAAAATGGAGCCTTAAACCATGTACCAATCGAAAATTTGTGCGAGGTTCAGTATATGGGAAGCGTCGATTCCGTCAACTTCTACGAAATGAGAGCTGATACCAATCAGCATATTGTAACTTTCCCCATAATATGCAACGATAAAAACATTTTTCGTTAATTCCTCTACTGTTGAATCAGTACCTGGACCCTTTAATGGAATACTCTTTCCTTCGAGAAGCTCTTGAATAATGCTGGTTCTACTTTCGTTATCTAGAAAGCTAATATTATAACAAATTTCTACACTATTAAAAGCTATATTCACATTTTCTTTTAATTCTTCTCCATTTGTGCTAATCGCAAATGGAAAAATGGCGATATGAAATTGAAATGTGTCGGCATAAAGATTTAAATATGTACGTAATTCTTCTCGATATTGCCTCCAATGCTGAGGAGGATTACGATCTATAAAATGTTCAGCTGTTTTGGAAATAACTTCTGTAAAGTTTTGAACTTTTTTTGCATTATACCCTAAAACTTCCTCATTTTTGCGGATTGTTTTTCGGATATAATTGCTGTGCTGAAATTCAGTGTTCCAAATCTTCAGAATATCAGGAGTTTGGAAAACGGCAATATCAAGAAAGACGGCAGCACAAACAAAAGACAATATTGTTTTCCAGTCGACTATTTGCAGCTGATTAGAAAAAAAAACCAAGCAGATAAGAAGAAAGAATAATACATAATACGACTTGCGAATTGCTTGGAGATTTTCTACATATTTATCTGTCCGCCACCAAAAGTATAATAGGGAAAGAACTACTAATAAGATAATGGCAGACAGGAAGCTATAAAAGATCGTTGTCAAAGTAACTCCTCCTTTTGACACTATATGACTATTATTATACCATGGAGCATCTATTTTAAAGAATTATAATAAGGAATGAGATCATTTTCTTTACGGGCATTTCTACCGTTTATTATGCAAAATTAACTAATAATGAAAGCTCTTTGTATTTTACAATATGTAAATTATAGACTAAAGATAACGGAGGTCATAGCAAAAAGCTTTCCGAACACAGCCTTTCGTTTTGTTAGCCATTTCCTTTTTCTAGATATAGTAGGAAATTAGTACACAGCTTTTAATTACCCTAGGATAATAAGCGGAAATTGATTATAATAGGAAAAAATGGTAATTTTTTAGATGGATAAACAGAGAAAAGGGGATTAAAATGTTTCCAACATTAGAGACTGAAAGATTAATATTAAGAGAACTAGTAAAAGAAGATGCAGCAGACTTATTTTCTTCCTTTTCTAAACCAGAAGTAATGCGCTATTATGGCCAAGAAGCTTTTTCAAACATGGATCAAGCGGTAACATTAATCCGCCACTTTTCAGATAGCTATCGAAATAATAAGGGAATTCGTTGGGGAATTCAAAGGAAAGGAAGCAAGCGCCTAATTGGCACGCTTGGTTTAAATAATTTTGTCCTCACACATAAACGAGCTGAAATCGGATATGAAATACATCCCGATTATTGGAGAAATGGATACACGTCAGAAGCGGTAGAAAGAGTTGTCTCCTATGCATTAGAAGAGCTTCATTTAAACCGCTTAGGGGCTTTGGTTTATTTAGAAAATGCTGCATCTAATAATCTTGTTAAAAAGCTCGGATTTCACCATGAGGGCATTCTCAAATCATATTTTGTACAAAATGGTCGAACTTATGATGCAAATGTATATGCAATAATAAAAGACATTTAGTAAAAGAGAGAAGGAAAAAAGTGGGTTCTTTAACAACGGTATATTTTGTAAGACATGCTCACTCGGAGTATTCCACAGATGAATTAGGCAGGCCATTATCAAAGAAAGGTCTTGCAGATGCTAAAAGAGTAGCAAAGAGAATGGAAAAAGAGTCAGTCAATATTGTTGTCTCAAGTCCTTATAAGAGAGCGATTCAGACTGTTGAGGGTATTGCTGGATATTTTCAAGTTGAGATTGAAGCCATCGAAGAATTAAAAGAACGTGTCTTAGCATCAGGAGAAGTGAGTGATTTTAATACGGCAATCGAAAAGGTGTGGACAGAGGAAACTTTTGCATGGGACGGCGGGGAATCGAATATCATTGCCCAAAAAAGAGGAGTACGAGCACTTTTTCATTTACTAAAACAATATGAAAATAAAAACATTGTTATTGGTACGCATGGAAATATCATGGTCTTAATAATGAAATACTTTTCTAAGGAATATGATTTTTATTTTTGGAGAAATTTACAGATGCCTGATATTTATAAACTAACCTTTGAAGGTCAACAGTTACAGGCTGTGCAAAGAATATGGGAAGATCATAATGGATAGACATCTCTTCTTATTTGGTGGTGGCCTCCATTTACGAGTAGATTGGTGAAGGAATTTGCAGAATTGGTTTCTACACGCAGTGGGAAAATATCTTTATTTATTTTAGAAAGAGCAAATTGGCAAATGTATATGCCCTAGATATACATTAGCACTGACAGAACGGGGGATAAAAGAATTTCACTATATAACCTTAACCAACTGTTTTGGCAGATGAGGCAAGCGAACTACTTCACAATAGTTCGGGCATCGTCATCTCATCGGCGGCGAATATACAGAGCATTATGAAGAATTAATTGTAGAGACTCCTATTTCAACGGTAATTAAGGAATAATTTTCAGCAGGAATAATAGGCATTAAGCAAAAAACTTTCATTCCATATAATCATGGGAAAATTGCTAATAGGTACATAGCTTTCAAAAAATCTTATGTTGCATATTGCAATGTAAGATTTTTTTGCGAAAAAGGGAACATTTTAAGCTGATAGCTTATCAAATAGTTAGAAAGGAGGGGAAAAGGTTGAAAATTATTGCATTGAAAAGTTTTGAAGTGGAGAAAATGAATAATTTAGTAATACTAGCAAAACAAGGAGATAAAGAAGCATTTGTGCATTTAATTCAAGAAAATAAAATAAGTTTGTATCGAGTAGCCAAGGGAATATTGCAAAATGAAGCAGACGTAGAGGATGTCATTCAAATTACAATTTTAAAAGCATATGAGAATATTAGAAAACTAAAGGTGTCAGAGTATTTCAAAACATGGATTACACGAATTCTAATTAATGAATGTACAACAGTTTTAAGAGGTCAAAAAAAAGTTGTTCCAATGGAAAATAACATTAATGACCTAGCTACTACAGAAGATACATATACAAATGTAGATTTGTATCATGCAGTTCATTCTTTAAGAGAAAAATTAAGAATTGTTACGATTCTTTTTTACTACGAAGATTTATCAACAAAAGAAATTGCTAATGTACTGGCTCTTCCAGAAGGAACCGTTCGCTCAAGGCTTTCCAAAGCAAGATTAAAGCTTCAAAAAAAGCTTAATATACAAGAGAAGGAAGGAGAATAACAATGACTGATCACTTTGATAAAAAGGTAAAAGAAATGGTAAAAGATGATTATATGATTTCTGAGCAACTAGAAAACAAAATAAATGAAACACTAGCCAATTTACCAAGTCATAAAATGCATGGTAAGAAAAAACGAATGATTATTTCAACAGCGGCGGCCGCAATTCTTGTCTTATCCATGGTAACATTTCGAATGAACCCATCATTAGCACAAAATATTGGCATTCCTACCTATTTAGAGAAATTTCTTTCATTAGGAAATGACTATGAAAAAGTGTCTCTCCAAACAAGTGAAGTACAAGAAAGTCAAGGAGTTAAATTAACGATTACTAATACCATTTTTGATGGGTATTATCTACTGGTGTCATATAAAGCAGAACAGAAAGACCCATTTAAACATAAGCCAATCTTATTTCCGCAAAATGCAAAAATTGTAGCAGGAGATAAAGAGTCTTTTGTATCGGTATCAAATGAATATGGTGATTTTGAAGATAAAAATAATACAGTTTACAATGGTGTGACGGTTTTTCCATTAAATAATGGCTCGTTTGATTTTAATCATGAAATAGATTCAGAAGAAAAGTTTATTGAAGAAAATAAACTAGATATTTTTAATTTACCTAAAACATTTCATTTACAATTCAATCTGGAAGAGCTCGGTTTAGGCTTAGAAAATGAAAGTGAAAATAATAAAATAAAAGGGAACTGGGAATTTGACTTGCCAATAGAAACGGTAAAAGCAATGGAAAACAGTAAAGTCATTGACTTAAACAAAAATATCCCGGAATTAGGAAATAATGTGCAGGTTGAAAAATTGGTTATAACACCTATTCGAATATATTTACAAGGACTTCAAGAGGAAAAGAATAGTAGTAACTTAGATTATGTGATAAAAGATGATAGTGGAGAAACAAAAACTAATTTAGGGGGATCTGTTTATGTGAATGATAATGGTCCTGATAGATTATTAAGTAATTATGAGAATAATAATCCATTAATGAAATCATTAACCATTGTACCGTTTGAATATCATAAAGAACCACAAATAACTGCAGAGAACTCTACAAAATTTAATGCTAGTGGCAAAACAAATCTACCAATTGGTAAAGGGAATTATATTACGATTACAAACGTGGAAGAAAAAGATGGTAAAACCTATCTTTCTTATCATGCAGATGTACCAGTGTATGAGTATATGCCATTTATTATTCGGGATAAAGAAGGGAAGGATTACTACCGTATTTATGAAAAAAATGTACCTTCTACTGTAAACTCTGATGCAATTGCAGTGATGGATGGCAATCTTATGGACGATGACTATACGATTTTTAGTCCAAATACGTATTATTTTGATCAAGCCTTTACCATTGATATTACAAAATAAGGATAAGTTGGAGCTATGAGAAAATTTCTTGTAGCTCCGTTTTGCTTCTAAAATTTATATCCCTTGTTGTCAGAAAAATCTGTTGTTTTTTATAAAGGAAGGGGGTTAAAATTATGAAGAGAGAGGAGCGTTTAAATGGTACAAACGACTGAACAAATATACATAAGGTTATTTGAAGAAAAAGATGCAGAAAGTCTTTGGCAATTAGAGGTAAGGAATCGAAAGTTTTTTGAAAAATATTCAATTGCAAGGAAAGAACTATTTTATACATTAGAATTCCAACGTGAGCTTATTACAACATGGAAAGAAAATGAGAAAAAGGATATTGATTATCATTTCGGGATATTTTTAAAGGAAACGGATGTTTTGATTGGAAGTGTCAATCTATATATGGTAAGAAGAGAACCTGCTCATAACGCAATTGTAGGCTATGTACTGGATAAAGAGCAAAATGGCCAAGGATATATGACAATGGCAGTGAAACAGTTAGTTGATTATGCATTTAACACCCTGAAATTACATCGTCTAGAAGCAGGAGTCATGCCACATAACATAGGATCGATTCGCGTATTAGAGAAAGCGGGGTTTCATAAAGAAGGAATAGCAAAAAGTAATGTGAAAATAAATGGACAGTGGAAAGATCATCAGATTTTGGCGATTATTAATCCAAATGATTAGAGGAAATTCAATATAGGTTACCTTTTTTTAATGGAATCGTAATATGCTTTCTATTAACCATTTGCACCTACAACTTCATTAAATTGCTCGATAGAAGTATGTAGTGGCTATAAATTAGGTTAGATATTTTATGTACAAGAAAAAAACAGGCAGAGAAATGGATAGTTTTTCTGCCTGTCGTATTCTTACGTTGTAATGGTTGCTTCTGAGGTTGGTGCAAAGTTGGTAATTTCTAATACAACAGGAGTATCAGCAATAACGGTAGAATCTGCAGGAACGGTAATAATTAATTGTCCAACACCAGTACCTCCAGGTGTATAAGCAATAAGATCATCCATTTGGAGTACTCCATTTACATACACATTTAAATAACTGTTATCAGCAGTAAGTTCTGGTAACGTTGCGCCATCGGCACCAGTATCTGTCATAAAATCATCTGCTGCAATTGTAAGTGTTCCTGCTCCAGTTACTGGCTCGGTAACGATATTAAAAAAACGATCAACAGTTGGAACCGTATCAATATCAAGCGCTGCACTCACGGCAAGCTTCATGATTTGCAAAGGCATAGTATCACCACCTTAATCCATTTATACTTTATGATATGAAAATAGAACGAAAACGACTAGACGTAATGGAATTAATCACAATATGTGCACCATCTGACATTCTATTTATAAAATAAATATTATGGCAAAAAAGGTGGGGGAAATGGAAAAAAAACAACGATTGCCTAAGCCTTATTTGATACTTCCTGACGTTCCTTCTACAGAGATTTATGTGCACATCCCTAAGAAAATGATGGTTATAGAGTATTTTGCTATCGCTGATGGAATAACGAATATTTTTACAGAGAAAGATGGTGTAAAGGAATTAGGAAATCAAAAAATTCTAGATCCATCGAAGGTATCCTATATGAATTTATTTATTAATGCTGTCTTGCAACCAAAGGAAAATTACGAAGTGAAAAAGGGAATGATTTGTCTAAAAACAGAGGATGTTCCTATTTGTGGAGCGACTGTTATTCTACAAATGTTCATTGTTTAACTATTCCGGTCTGTCTTGAAAAAAAGGATAAGGCAGGCTTTTTTCTACCGTGCTTTTTTCAATAAGCAGATTAAATTAGATGAATTATTTACTTGTAAAATTGGAAATGCAGTTTCTTTATATGGTTTCTTTCTTTATACAATTAAAATCCTTTTTAATAATTCATAACTAAATATTCTTAATGCTTCATAAGATGGTATATGGATAAAACTTTACAGAGATGTGGGGGCAAAAATGAAGAATAAAGGTTTATTAATGAAGATTTTTTTCCTCGGAATTTTTGCTTATTTTTTTATTGATTTTATAAAGCATGCAAGAATTATCGTCATTTATCCAATGAGGATGAGCATTATTTATGTAATAATAATTATTGGAATATTATTTTATTCTTTTTATCAAATTCGGAAAAAAAGCTAAAGAAAAACATCTCATGGAAAAAGTCCATGAGATGAGGAGCAGTATCAATTAATCTTGTTTAATCATTCGTTTATAAATATATCTTCCGATAAAAGCAATTCCTATGATAGCAATAAGCGTATATGCAACATTGGAGTACATGTCCATATAGTGGACGATATCTTCCCAAGAGTCGCCTACTGCTGCTCCAATTCGAATAAGGACAAAGTTCCACACGAACGTACCAATTGTTGTTAAAAATAAAAAGATACCAAAATTCATTTTTGCCATACCAGCGGGAAGTGAAATTAAGCTTCGAATTAGCGGAATAAAGCGGCAGAAGAAGACGGTCCAATAACCGTATTTATCAAACCAGCGATCTGCCTTATATAAATCTTCTCTTTTCAATCGGAGAATTCTACCCCATTTATCTACTATTTTTTCTAACTTCTTGATTTCTAATAAGGAACCAATAAAATAAAGAATGATTGCTCCTAGAACCGACCCAATCGTAGAAACGAGAACAACCCCTGTTATAGTCATCTCTGTTTTTGCCGTCATCGCCCCCCCGAATGTTAATATCACTTCCGATGGAATCGGGGGAAAGATATTTTCAAGCATAATTAACAAAAGGATTCCGATATATCCGAAGTTTTCCATTATTTCCATAATCCAATTTTCCATTTACTGCACTCCTTAAATGATTATCACTATTATGCATTTAGATATTCTATTTTGCCTATCCGTATCTTATCATAGGGTTTAGGATTCTTCTATTATAATTCTATTTCTACAAGTTATATAACATTCATGCTTTCTTAATAAAGAGTGTTGCAATTTGGGAAATATGCTAAAATAAGGATAAATATAAAAGCTATTATAGATTGGAGATTATCTATGCTTGATTTTTGGCAAGCAAATCATTTAAGCACAAATTTGATGAACATATTTGGTTGGGGCATACTTATTTGTGCTGTTTGTTATTTATATAGAAGACAAACGGAAAAACCTGTTATATGGAAAATGGTAATTGTTGTCTACATAGGTTTATTTTGTTTTAACTTTCAGTTCGCCATTGGTGAAACACCAGTGAAAATAGCAATATTACCACTTGGTGTATGGATACTAATATTGGTTTTTGGAAAGAAGAAAGAACGATGGAAGATATATCGACCATATGCCTGGTTTGGGTTCTTTGGGAATTATATTTTTCTTATAACTACTTTACTTATTTCTCCATTACAGAATATTTTGTATCCAATAGAAAAAGTAGAAACTTTTTTAGCTGAATTAGATGATCCTGGCATTCTATTAATCCATCCTTCTGGTAAACAAGCAGATCTTAATAATGAGGTGTTTATAGAAAGTCTATCATCATGGGAGTTAAGCAAAATGGACTCGATGCTTTGGTATGATGAATCATATCCAGAAATAGATGAGGAAGAATGGGAAGAGGATGAACAGGCGCCATATCAGACAACGGAACGCTTTCCCTATATTCTTTTAGGAGCAAGTCCAAAGTGGGGGAGTGGCTATGAATCTACTATTTATATTGAAAAAGATGGAAAAGGCATGCTTATTTCAACAGAAAAAGAGCAGTTCTATTTTCAATCGTCTAAATCCATCATAGAAGGAAGGAAAGAATAAGTGAGATATAAATGGATATGGAGTTTAGTGGTCGTATTAATAATTGCTATATGTTTACTTATTTTTCTTCCTTTAAATGAAGAGCAACGTACTCCTTCTTCTCTTCCAAATGAAAATCAATTAAAGAAAATGATTTTGGAAACAGGCGATGTAAACATTAAGTCTATTTTCGAACAAATGGCTATCGACGATAATCATATTTTTATGCCCCACCTTTCTAGTGATAATCAATATGGCTATAGTTTATTAGAATGGAAAAAGAATAAATGGGAAGTAACCTATGTAACATCATCAGGACAACCGCTTTTGTGGAAAATTACAGGTGGAAATAAGTCTGAATCATATTTTATATGGAACCTTGAAACAAAATATAAAATAGATCATCTTACTTTTTTTATGAATAAGCATCGGAATTTTAGAAGTGGATGGGGTGTTGAATTTTATGAACCTGCAATCCAAATAGAGGAAGTTGTTTCTTTAGGCGATAAGCCATATGGGATACACAAAGTCACCGATGAATGGGAGAGGATATGGAAGGCTACTCAGATAAAGGTTGAGGAACAGGAAGAAGATTTATTTACTTTTAATAATGAAGAAGGGCTGCATTTTGGCGTTAAAGGTTATGATAGGGAAAATAATTATGTAGAACCATATAACTACTACGAAAATAGCAGTTCCACAAGTTCAGGTGCGAAAACGGAATATGTATCTATTTTGGATGAATGGGATGGGGAACAGTGGTAAATAAAATGTTCTTCGATAAAAAAGGAGAGAGATAAAATCTACCTCTCAAATTTTGGTTTCATTTTTACAATAAATACGAATGACAGAATAGCAATGAATCCTAAGAATATCTCGATGACAAGAAGATTTGTCAAAGTGCCTGCTTGATAAAGAGCTGGCAAGAAATTAATTGCTGCATGGATGATAATAGCGTAAAGAACATAGGTGAATTTGTTTTGTCTAATAGCATACAGAACAAGGATAGAAAGAGCGAGATGTAAAGCAAGAGCAAGAATTCTTTCTAATCCGCCTGTGGCAAAAACCCAAGTGTTTGCTTCCTCAAATTGCTCCTTAATGCTCGTAATTTCTTCAGGTGTAGCAGCAGCTCCAAGAATAGTTTCTAAGTTCCCAGTTTTAATCATTGCGGAGATAAGGAGAGAATTTAGTGCTGACATTCCACCTATAAGTATTGCTTCTATTCCTCCATGACCTAAACCGTAAGATAGCCCATCATTAAAATGATGATTATTTTTTAAGAATACTTTAAAAGCAAAATATCGACCCATTTCTTCAAATATTCCGGCCGCAAGCCCTCCATACAAGGCAAAGATATATGGGTTTGTGCTCCATCTTAATTCAGTTCCATTTGGAGCGAGTGCGAGGAAATGAACGATCTTTTCTAGAATTTGTGAAAAAACTATGAAGATAAGTACTCCAACAAGCAAGGATCTCCATGACATCATCTTTTTTCTTTGTAAATATATCATTAAAAGAACAGGCACAATTACAGCAAGGAATAATTGTAGAGATACTCCTAAATAGATAGAATTCATTCGATTTTCCCCTTTCAACCTATTTCATAACTGTTATATTAAGTGTATAACAGTTTAAGAAGGTACGTCAATAAATATGGGGATAAATGAAAGTTAAAAAAGATAATCAGAAAAGGAAGTGACCAAATGATTGAATTAACAGGAAAATACAATACTGCTAAGGTGTTTACTGATCAATTAGAAGAAATGGCTGAAGCACAAATTAAAGAATTGTGTGATCAGGAATTTGCACAAAAAAGCAAAATCCGCATTATGCCAGATACCCATGCAGGCGTTGGCTGTACAATTGGGACAACAATGACTATCCATGACAAAATTGTTCCAAATTTAGTAGGGGTCGATATTGGGTGTGGCATGGCGGTGGCGAAAGTGAATACTGGGGATAAAGAAATCAATTATGACGCATTAGATGCCGCTGTTCGCAAATACATTCCAAGCGGTTTCTCTATTCGTGATAAAGCACATCCGTATAATGAAGAGATAGATTTGGATGAAGTGAAAGCACCAATAAATAGAAAAAGGGCAGAACAAAGTATTGGAACCTTAGGTGGCGGAAATCATTTTATTGAGTTGAATCAATCAACTGATGGAAATGTGTATATTGTTATACATAGCGGCAGCCGTAACCTAGGGGCACAAGTTGCAGAATATTACCAGACACTTGCTTATGATAATTTATTAAATGTTGATGGGATGAAAAAAGAACTTATTGCTAAATTGAAAGAAGAGGGAAGACATGCTGAAATCCAATCAAGTATAAATAGTATGAAACTACCGAAAATAAACAAAGAGCTTGCTTATTTAGAATCTCAAGGATTTAAAGACTATATGCACGATATGAAAATTGCTCAAAAGTATGCTTATTTAAACCGTCTTGCAATGATTGATGTCATAGTTACAAAGATGAACTGGGTTATTTTAGATCAATTTACTACTATTCACAATTATATTGATATGGAAAATATGATATTAAGAAAAGGTGCAATCTCTGCTAGAAAAGGAGAAAGAGTAATCATTCCATTAAATATGAGAGATGGCAGCATTATTGCATTTGGGAAAGGCAACGATGACTGGAATCAATCCGCCCCACATGGAGCAGGAAGATTGATGTCGAGAACGAAAGCGAGAAAAACAGTTAGTTTAAAGGATTTTGAAACATCGATGAAAGATGTTTGGAGCACTTCAGTTAAGAATAGTACATTAGATGAAAGTCCATTTGCTTATAAACCGATGGAAGAAATTATTAAGCACACAGCAGATACAATTGATATCGCAGAAATTATTAAGCCATTGTATAATTTTAAGGCAAATTAACAAGGGAATGCAAAGGTTCTAAGTATAGTGGGCTAAAAGCAGAGAGAGGAGGAACTAATCTAATATTTCCTCCTCTCTCCTTGTCATACATATTTAATTAGAGTTTCAAAAATGAGCGAAATAAAAATCGGAAAAAGCCATAGAAGATTTCAATGAAATCGAGTAATACTTCTAATAGATTCCAAGCAAAGGAGTCTTTTTTATCTTTTTTTCTCAAAGTAAATCCTCCTAATTAACGGATAACGCCATGTGGCAAAATGGCATGAACACCTTTTACTCCATTAACAATTTGCGTAATATGTAAATCAACAGAAACACTGGCTAAAGCAGTTGCTTCTGTTCGTGAAATAGAATAGAATTGCTCCATTAAAGAGATCATATCTGATAAGGCAATTTCTGTTGCCTTATTTAAATCTTCATCGAACCCAAATGTAATCCAGCCATTTGGCGTTTTCGCTCTAGGATACGTTAAATCCATATCTTTTCTTACAATTAATGTAATGTCTACATGCTCCATTGGACATTCAATTGCTGTACCTGAGATTTCTCCGTCTCCTTGGAGTGCGTGGCCGTCTCCAATGGAGAAAAGAGCATTTTCAACAGAGATTGGTAAAAATAAACTGCTGCCTTTTACGATTTCCTTACAATCAATATTACCACCACAATATCTTGGTGGAGAGGTAGAATGGACACCTGCTTCTTTTGGAGCAACGCCAAGAACACCCATAAACGGCTGCAAGGCAATATGAAATGGTCGGGAATGAATGGAGGTTGAGCCAATCATTTTCTCCGTATCTAATTCCCAATCTAATTGAATTCTGTCAGTATGAGAGATTCCAATCGCATTATTTTGCCAATTCGCCATTCCGCCGGCCCAATTACGTCCATACCAACCTGGAACAATATCATTAAGTTTTACTTCTAAAACCATTCCAGGCTTAGCACCTCTAACAGCAATAGGACCAATCATCGGATGCTGTGGTTTTTCTTCTTGTTCTCGTGAGGAGTATTTACGATAATCTTCCTCTTTAGAGGCTGAATAGCCCCATTCAATATCCAGTGTCTTTAGCGTAATCGAGTCGCCTGATTCCACTGTTAATATTGGTTTATAGTTATTGCTAAAGGAACCATGCAAGTTTTCCTGCTTTAAAGATAAATGATGCTGCATTTTTCTCCTCCTAAAAAAGATTATTTTCCCTTTTATTCGCTAAAAATGTGCACATTCCTTTTATCTATGAAAAAATATTTATCTTCTTTTGGTTAAACTATAAACCTTTGTTGCTATTATATTTGGTGTTATTCTTTCTTTTAAAGTAGGAAAGACAGATCCTACATACTCCTCAGGGTTTCGAATATAGGCCTTTTCATACATATAAATCGTAAAGGAACAGGATACACGGACATAAATGTCTCCATCCATGTCATATGGTTCCGATATTGTAATGACTTCAAAGGAATCATCAAATTTATTTGTTTTTGCATTTAATCTCTTTGTAACATTCTCTTTATATTTCGTTGTTCTCATTGGCTTGTAATGAAAATCAACGACTCCAATTGCTTGAATCATACCTTCCTCCCAGTTAAAACATTCGAACAAATATTATACCATTTATTTTTAAGATATTTAGAAAAAATCACTAGTGTTGCATTAATTTATTTTCACTATTAAAAATACTCAAAATGTTCAATTTTATTATTTTGTGCAAAGAAAAAGTCCTTTATAATGGATAAGTCAGGTGGTAAC
>NZ_JBQKKM010000055.1:0-29372 GCF_052116745.1 Niallia sp. Sow4_A1
TTTTCTTTATTTTTGCTCATACTACCGCGCTTGCGTTTGGTTGGCGGTCTAACGACCACCAACCAAACCAGAGGGTAAATTATTTTCTACCCACAAACATTTTACTCATACTTATCGTTCTCTTTATTTTGATGAATGGGACGGTAAAGGCTTTATATATATTGATTGATATGAAAAGTTAATATAGCTGGGATTTGTTTGCTTTGGGGATTATAGGGAGGAATTTCTCTGTTACTTTAAGAGGCTTTTTCTTCCTTGCTCGGGCTTAGAGACCGCCTCTCTGTTATCTTAAGGTGCTTTTTCTGCACTGCTTGAGCTCTGAGACCGATTCTCTGTTACCTTTTCGTTCAACTACTCCCCTTCAAAGTAACAGATACCTTCTCAAGCGCTCTTCTTCAAACAAAATTACCAATCCATCCCGACCATTCTACCTCCAAAAATAAACAAAAAAGGGCATACCTCTCCTAAGGCACACCCTTTTTTAGCTAATGATTATTCGATTGAAAAGATGAAGGAATATAGTGGCTGTTTTCCGTCATGAACTTCTACTTCCACATCTTCATAATTTTCTTCGATAAAGGATACAAGCGTTTCAACCTCTTCTTGCGTCGCTTCTTCTCCCTTAATTACCGTTACAATTTCTGATTCGTCATCAATCATGGACTTTAAGAGTTCCATTGCAGATTCTGTTTTATCCTTGCTTTTCACAACGATTTTTCCTTCTGCTAATCCCATAAAGTCGCCTGTTTCGATTTCCAGACCGTCAATGCTTGTATCTCTTACCGCATACGTAATTTGACCTGTCTTCACATGCTCAAGCGCCGCTTTCATATTCTTCTCATTTGTTTCTAAATCGCTAGAAGGATTGAAAGCAAGCAATGCTGACATTCCTTGAGGGACGGTTTTAGAAGAAATGACCACAACATCTTGTTCCAATACTTCCGCTGCTTGTTCTGCTGCCATAATAATATTTTTATTATTTGGTAAAATAAAGACCTTTTTCGCATTTATATGGTTTACAGCATTGACAATATCTTCCGTACTTGGATTCATCGTTTGGCCGCCCTCAATTACATAGTGAGCGCCAATGCTTCTGAAAAGATCTGCGATTCCGCTTCCCATTGAAACTGTTACAATTCCATACTCTTTTTGTTCTTCTGCAGAAGGTGCTGTTGGTTCTTCTACTCCTTCAGACCCATCCACTAAACTACTATGCTGTTCGCGCATGTTTTCAATTTTCATTTTTACTAAGTTACCGTATTTTTGACCAAATGTTAATACTTCACCAGGCTGATTAGAATGTATGTGAATTTTAACAATCTCATCATCTGCGATAACTAATAAAGAATCTCCATATTTGCTTAATGCTTGTCTAAAATCTTCTTCTGAAAAAGGTTTGTTTCCTAGTTTTTCCTGTTCTAAACGAACCATAAATTCCGTACAATAGCCAAATTCAATATCCTCTGTATTGATATAGCTGTGAACATTTTTATGATGCTCTGCATTTACCAATTCGTTCATTGAAACAACATTTTGTACAGCATCAGGAAGTTTTTCACCTTTTAACTCAGCTAAGAAGCCTTCATAGACAAATACTAATCCTTGCCCACCACTGTCTACTACACCTACTTCTTTTAAAACAGGTAATAGGTCAGGTGTTCTATTTAAAGATGCTTTTGCTTCTTTCACTGTATCTTCGACGATAGCAATAATATCATCATTCGTTTCTGCAGATTGAACCGCTTTCTTCGCAGCATCTTTCGCAACTGTTAGAATGGTTCCTTCTACAGGCTTCATTACTGCCTTATATGCTGTTTCCACACCAAATTGTAAAGCATCTGCAAATTCTTGACCAGTTATCGATTCCTTTTGCTCAATATGTTTGGAAAATCCACGAAATAATTGAGAAAGAATAACCCCTGAATTTCCTCTAGCTCCCATTAATAAACCTCTTGATAATGAGGTTCCAACTTTACCGATATGTGATTGAATATTCTTTTGAACTTCCTTCGCACCAGAAGTCATCGATAAATTCATATTCGTCCCTGTATCTCCATCTGGCACTGGAAAAACATTTAACGCATCTACATATTTAGCATTAGAGGATAAATGGTTTGCACCTTGGATTACCATTTCGGCAAAACGCTTTCCTTCTAAAACTGTAATTGACACTGTGTTTCCTCCTCTACTACGGGTTCGTCACACGAACTCCCTGAACGTAAATATTAACCGAGTCAACGGCAAGTCCAACTGTCTTATTGAGTGTGTATTTTACTTTTGATTGAACATTGTGCGCAACCTCGGAGATTTTCGTTCCGTAACTTACAATGATATACATATCAATATGTACTTCTTCTTCCACTTTTCGAACGATTACACCACGTGTAAAGTTTTCTTTTCGCAAAATATCTGTTAGACCGTCTTTAATTTGACTCTTTGACGCCATTCCAACAATACCATAGCAGTCTATTGCTGCCCCACCTGCGATTGTAGCGATCACTTCTGTAGATATATCAATCTGTCCGAAATTCGTTTTTAGTTCAATGGACATGAGTTTTCCCCCTTTGGAATTGCTCCTTGACTACTGACATTTTACTATAACCACTACTTTTTTGAAAGCTATAGTTAAAAAGCTTATTAATATTATATAACAAAACAATACTTCTATTAAAGCATTGGCATAAATTCAGAAAAAAGTTACTAATTTTACTATTCCCATAAAGACTTGGAATAAACAACTTAGTTTTGATGTCAAGGAAATTTTCTTGAAAGCTTTTAATCCAACTATTGCATTCATTTAAGTTGTATGATAAATTATTAAGGTATCTGTAACGAGGATTATTTAGCAGACTATAAGTAAATTGCTATCTATGACTTTTCAAACTCATTTTAATGAGTTTCTGTAATAAGGAGGGAAATATACATGCCACGTAAATGTGTTATCACTGGAAGAAAAACAACTACAGGTAATGCTCGTTCCCATGCTATGAACGCTAACAAACGTACTTGGGGAGCTAACCTTCAAAAGGTTCGTATTTTAGTAGACGGTAAGCCTAAACGTGTTTGGGTATCTGCTAGAGCATTAAGATCTGGTAAAGTAGAACGCGTTTAATCAGATCGCAATAAAAAAGGACATGTCACATGTCCTTTTTTATTTTGTCTTTCTAACTCTAACCAACTCTAAAAGCTAAACCATATAAGTACAGTAAGTTTTCGATATTCTCCGCCCTATTCACGAAAGGTTGTCTTTACAAAAAAATCCGCAGAATTTTTTGTTAGTCCTTCTTAAAGGTTCCTAACATTGCTCGGACAAGTCCCCCTAAAAATTTCGGCAATTTAATGGTATAAAATCTCATGAATACTGTCCCTCCTTAATCAATAAACATCCCTAGCACTTACATATCCTATTCAGATAAAACAAATTGGTACCATGATTAGTCAAATTTTAATCACAACTTCTTATTACCATTAATATGCCTTCATCAAAGGAAAAAGTACCAGTTTCTCGAATTAGTTCATTACTTATACATAATGTGCTGCTAGCAGGAAGGTTTCTCCTTACTAAAGGGTATTTAAAACCTTCTAAAGTTAGACCTACAATCTTTGTGCTATAAGGGAAAAATGAAATATACTTATACTCACTCATTCTGTCAATAGTATAGGCGCCCGCTTGGACAACCGCTACACTATTTTGTTTATCGATTATCTCCACTTTTATATTTTGATTGTCGATAGCACCTCTAAGTAATAGCTGGAGATTAGCTATTGTATGATCAAGTCTCCCACCCGTTGAACCGAATAGTCTAATAACAGTTGCTCCTTCTTTAATCGCCCATAGAAGTGCAAGCTCCATATCTGTTTCATCTTTTTCTGGTTTGAAGCGTTTAATAATCCCTGTTTTTTCTTCCATCTTGTGTAACTCTTCTTGTGAAATAGAATCAAAATCACCGAAAGCGGCATATATGGGGATAGATTTTTCCATCAAATACATAACGCCTCTATCGACTCCAATCCAACAAACATCTTTCGGGAATTTTTCTAAATCAGGAATATACTGCTTAGGACCACCGGCCATAATATGGACAATCATTGTTCTCCTCCTTTATTTTTCTTTCTATCTATTTCTATACAAAAATGCAGACTCTTTTATATAACCCTTTGTTTACTTTGCTTGTATGGCCAAACTGCCAATCAAACAATTCCTACAAATAGCTATAGAAAGAATCTGCTTTATCATGGACATAGAAAGTCCAGTTACCCTAGTATCTAGGTTTTCTATCTTTAATTTCTTGAAGGAAATCTTTATAATGCTCATAACGATATGCTGGAATTTCGTTGTTTTCCACAGCTTCTTTGACAGCGCATTTAGGTTCTGAAAGATGGAGGCAGCCTCTAAATTTACAGTCTTCGCTTACTTTTTCTATTTCAGGAAAACAATAATTTAAGTCTTCTGCTTCTATTTCAAGAAATTCAAGTGAGCTAAAGCCTGGTGTATCTGCGATAAGTCCATCACCAATGGAAATAAGCTCTACATGTCTTGTTGTATGCTTTCCTCTACCTAAACTTGAAGAGATTTCATTTGTCTTTAAGTCTAAATCTGGTCTAATTACATTTAATAAGGAAGACTTTCCTACACCTGATTGTCCGGCAAACACGGATATTTTATCTTTTAAATAGGGCAATAGCTGTTCTATCCCTGCTTCGGTTTCAGAAGAGGTTAAAATGACAGGATATCCAACAGCTTCGTATTGTGCTGCAAATTCCTTCATTTTTGCTACTTCATCGCTGCTTGCTAAATCCATTTTCGTTACACAGATTAGCGGATCAATTCTGTTGTATTCGATTAGCACAAGAAAACGATCTAATAATACTGTGCTAAACTCAGGCTCTACGCTTGAGAATACAAGAATCGCCTGATCTACATTTGCAATTGGCGGTCTTACCAGTTCATTTTTTCTATCTTTCACTTCTAATATATAACCATCTGTCTCGTTCTCCGCCTGAAAAACTACTTCGTCCCCTACTAAAGGGGTCACCTTATTTTTTCGGAAAACTCCTCTTCCTCGGCATTGTATTAATTGCCCTTCACTTAATACATAATAAAATCCACTTAATGCTTTAATGATTTTGCCTTTAGGCATACATATAACGCTCCTTACTACTTTTAGCCTCTTAAACCATTTTTATATATGTCTAAAAAGAAGCATTCCCTTTTACCAACATTTCAAACCAAGCTCAACTTATCCATTAGTCTGGGTAGGGAACTTCTTCATCAAGGATAACAACACTATCAATTTGCACACGATAGTACCCTTTTTGCCCTTCTGGAATCTGAAGATAGATTGTTTTTTTCGTATTTTCAGTGATCGTAAACGTTTCAGCAGGTTCTGTCATGCTATTATTAAAATCACCTATATAAATTCTTACTGTTTGTTCAACTGGCTTTCCATCAGGTGTCATTTCAGTTGGTTCATAAGGGATCGAAATTTCTTTCATTACTTCTTTCGGCTGTACTTCTTTCTTTCCTTTAGACAAGACAACGGAAATTTCCGCCCCTTTTTTCAAGTTCGTTCTAGGCTCTGGTGATTGTGAAATGACCAATCCTTTTTCTACTGAATCACTATATTCTTCAGTAAACGTTACCTTTAATCCAACATCGTCAACGTAATCATTTACTTCTTTTTTCGTATAATCTGTTAAATCTTTTATGCTAATTAGCTCTGCACCTTTACTGATAGTAAACTCGATGGATGTCTCCCCTGGAACTACTTCCTCATTTGGTTCAATACTTTGAGCTAAGATTGTTCCTGATGGTTCGTTCTCATCAAATTCTTCTACACTATCGACATCTTTAAACCCTTCTAATAGTTTAACAACATCTTCATAATTTCTACCGACATAATCACTTAAGACCACTGTCTCTTTTCCTAAGCTTTCGTAAACGGTAATTTCTGTCCCTTCTCTCCGGGCACTACCAGCACTTGGACTTGTTTTAATGACATGTCCTTTTTCGATATCCTCACTATTTAAGGTGATGGTGTCAGACACGACAAACCCTTTTTGTTCGAGCTCTGTCTTTGCTTCATCTACTTCTAGATTAGTTACATCTGGAACTTCAATATCTTCTGGTTCAAGCAAGTCTGGCAAGACAAATATCACTAAACCCATTAGTAATACTAATACAATAAATGTCGAAACAATAATTGCAGCTATTTTCTTACCTTTTTTCTTGTCTTTTTTCTTGGCTTTTTTCCCTTTCTTTTCTAGCTTCTTCGGCTTTTCTTCTACTTGCTGCTTCCCAGGTTCTTCTTTATCATATTTATGAACAATCGTTTCATCAAAATTTTTATACAAACCATCATTGGTAATGACAGGGATTGCTTTTGTTGCTTCATCATCAATTGGAATCGCAAACTTAGGTTCATCCATTCTTTCCAGATCAAGTGCAGTGCGCAAATCATCAGACATTTCTTCTGTACTATTATATCGATAAAAAGGATCCTTCGCGGTAGCTTTTAGCACGATATTTTCTACACTTTGTGGAATTCCTTCATTCCATCTTCTAACACTAGGTGTTTCAGACTGCAAATGCTTTAAGGCAATCGAAACCGCAGATTCTCCTGAAAAAGGAAGTCTTCCTGTTAATAATTCAAACATCACAATCCCAAGGGAATAGATATCAGACTTTTTATTCGCCATCCCGCCACGCGCCTGCTCTGGTGATAAATAATGAACAGAACCTAGCACAGAATTTGTTTGGGTAATACTTGTTGCACTTAATGCCATGGCAATTCCAAAATCGGTTACTTTTACATTCTCATCTTTATCTATTAAAATATTATGAGGTTTAATATCCCGATGAATAATATGGTTCTGATGGGCATGTGCGATTGCCGATGTAATTTGTTGCATAATTGCGATAACTGTCTTTACAGAAAGCGGTGAATTTTTATGTATATATTGTTTTAATGTATCGCCTTCCACATACTCCATTACAATATAATAGATGTCTCCTTCTTCCCCAACATCATAAATACTAACGATATTTGGATGAGCTAAGCTTGTTGCTGATTGTGCTTCCCGGTGAAATCGTTTAATGAATTCTTCATCATTGACATAATCAAGTCTTAGCATTTTGACTGCTACATCTCGATCAAGAATCATATCATGCGCAAGATAGACGTTTGCCATTCCACCTCCGCCAATCATATCTAATACCTTATAGCGACCACTTATTCTTTTCCCAATCATCATTGCTTGTCACCTGCTTGATGATCATCCTGATGCTCTAATATAATGACAGTGATATTATCTTCCCCACCATTTATATTAGCTGTTTCAATTAAAGTAGAAGCTTTTTCTTCAAGCGAATACTCTTTTTCAAGGACTTCTTTCATTTGTTGATCTGTTACTTTATTTGATAATCCATCGGAACAAATAAAAATAATGTCCCCTTCTTCAAATATAATCGTCATCACATCAATATCTAACTGGGCATCTGTTCCTAGTGCTCGTAATACGACATTTTTTCGCGGATGATGTTCAGCATCCTCTTTGGAAATTTGGCCCATACGAACTAATTCATTTACTAAGGAATGATCTTCTGTTATTTGCTTAAAGCCATCTTCATTATATAGATAGCATCTGCTGTCCCCCACATGTGCAATCGTCGAAAAATTCTCTGTACTGATGACACCAATAATGGTTGTTCCCATGCCTTCACATTCTGGATGGGTCGAAGCATAGTCGAAAACATATTGATTGACCTTTAATATATTGGATTTCAACCAGTTTTCTGCTTCATCTGCAGTTTGAATTTCTTCTACCATTGCCCAAAGCTCTGTCAATTTTTCAACAGTGAGAGAGCTTGCAACATCACCTGCACGGTGTCCGCCCATGCCATCTGCTACGATGGCAAGGCGTTGACCGCTTTTATTTCTAATAATTGCTCCACTATCCTCATTATGTTGTCTAACTTTCCCCTTATCAGTCATAAAAATTTGACTCAAAGGTGATCACCTCGTCTCTTCTTTTCTCTCCTTCGCACGAAGCTGTCCACATGCAGCATCGATATCTGAACCTTGCTCACGGCGAATTGTTACATTTACACCATGTTTCTTTAACGTTTTTTCAAATAAAAAGATTTGATCTTTCGGTGTTCTTACATAATCTCTTTCTGGTACATAGTTTACAGGAATTAAGTTAACATGGCACTTTATTCCTTTTACAAGCTCAGCTAGCTCTTCTGCATGCTCCACTTGATCATTTACATTGCCAAACAGACCATACTCAAAGCTTACTCGTCTTCCTGTTTTATCCACATAATAACGAATTGCTTCAATTAAATCAGGTAGTTTATAAGCGCGGTTGATCGGCATTAGTCTGCTTCTTAGCTCTGTATTTGGAGCATGTAGAGAAACAGCAAAGTTTATTTGCATATTTTGGGCTGCAAATTCATAAATTTTCGGGATAATACCACTAGTTGAAACAGTGATATGTCTTGCCCCAATATTTAACGCTTGTTCATGATTAATAATTTTTAGGAAACTTAACATACTAGCAAAGTTATCAAATGGTTCGCCAATTCCCATAATAACAACTGAACTTACACGCTCACCTAATTCATCTAATGCCTGTTGTACTTTTACGACTTGAGCAACGATTTCTCCTGCTTCTAAATTTCTTTTTAATCCACCTAATGTAGAAGCACAGAATGTACATCCGATTCTGCAGCCTACTTGTGTTGTTACACATACAGAATTGCCATATTCATGGCGCATTAAAACGGTTTCGATGGAATACCCATCATGTAATTCAAATAAAAACTTAATTGTTCCATCATTAGATGTTTGCTGAATAAGCGTGTTTAATGTTGTAATCGTAAAATTTTCTTGCAGCATTAGCCGTAGATTTTTTGATAAGTTAGACATATCTTCAAAAGAGGTTACTCTCTTTTTATATAGCCATTCAAAAATTTGGTCAGCACGAAATGCCTTTTCATTATGTTCTGTTAGCCAATCCTTTAATGCTTGTAATTCCATTGAGTAAATCGAGGGAATAGTTGGTTCTGCCTTTTGTCTTCTTCTTGATGATGTTTTTACTTGTTCCATCATTGCACCTTCTTTCTTAATGCTGCAATATAAAAGCCATCGGAGCCAAAATACTGCGGTAAAATCTGTAATTCGTTTCCATCTGTATATTGTTTAATGTCGGCCGGTAATCGTTCCCCTAAAGTTAAATCTCTTTCAAAATGGGAATTGTCCGCCAAAAATTTTTCTACCACTTCTTCATTCTCTGCTTTATCAATCGTACATGTACTATATACTAATAATCCACCTTTTTTTAAGAGGGAAGAGACAGAAGCTAATAAATCCAATTGAATTTTTTGCAAACGATCAACATCTGCTTCTGTTTTTGTATACTTCATATCCGGTTTTCTTCTCATTACGCCAAAACCTGAACATGGTGCATCAAGAAGAATACGGTCAAAGCTTTCTTTCTCAAGGCTGCTATCTAGCTTTCTTGAATCCATTGCCTTTGTTTCAATCGTTGATAAATCCAAACGTTCTGCATTTTGCTTAATAAGCTTTACTTTATGCTCATGAAGATCAATGGAAAGAACTTTTCCTTCCTTATTCATCTTCTCCGCAATATGTGTCGATTTACCACCAGGAGCGGCGCAAGCATCCAATACAGAATACGGCTTGTCTACATCTAGTGCATAAGCAACAATCATAGAGCTTTCATCTTGAATTGTTAACATTCCTTTTTCAAAAGCAGTTGAATGGGCTACATTTCCTTTTAATACCTTAATCCCTTCTGGAATTACCCCACTAGCTTCAACTTGGAATCCTTCTTCTGTTAAAAGGGATATGCATTCTGAGACAGAGATTTTTGTAGTATTTACCCTAGCTGTTTGCATTGGTGCTGTTAAATTAATTTCACACATCTTCTTCGCTTCTTCTAGCCCTAGCTGCTCCACCCATCTTTTTACAAGCCAGCGGGGATGACTTGTTTCAATAGCAAGTCGCTCTATTTCATCTTGAATTCCGCTAAAAGCTGGCAAGCCCTGTCTAAGGATATTCCGTAAAACAGCATTTACTAGGCCGCTAATTCCTTTATGACCCCTTTTTTTCGCAATTTCTACCGCTTCATTGATTGCAGCATGATCTGGAATGCGATCCAAATATATTATTTGATACAGTGTCATCTGTAAAAGAATATGCACCCAAGCTTCCATTTTCTTTCCTTTATTAATAAAAGGATGAAGATAAAATTCAAGCGTCATTTTTCGTTGAAGTGTCCCATATACGATTTCCGTTAGCAAACCAATATCCTTTGAGGGAATCTCATTTTTTTTAATCGTTGTATTTAATAATAGATTACTGTACGCTTGATTTTTTTGAATACTCTCCAAAATATCCAACGCTGCTTCCCGAACATTTTTTCTAGTTTTCTTCATTTGTTACTCCTAATACTTCATTTACTTGCATCTTGCTGCCAGCGCCGCGTAAAAATTGACCAATATCCATTTTCTTCTTCCCTGCTGGTTGCACTTCTGTTAATTGAATATAGGTGTCATTGCCCGTTGCTATAACTGGACCTTGATCTGTGATTTCTACAATTGTTCCAGGAGCCGCTTCTTCCGTTTTCGCTACTTTCTTTCCTGCCCATACTTTCATCACTTTCCCTTGATATAGGGTAAAGGCTACTGGCCATGGATTTAATCCACGAATTTTATTATAAACTTCTTCTCCAGAAGTCGACCAATCGATTTTCTCATCTGAACGTTTCAAATTCGGTGCAAACGTTGCCTCCTCGTCCTTTTGAGGAATAGGAGTAATTTCTCCTGCTAACAGTTTAGGCAAAGTTTCAGCTAATAAATCACTTCCAACAACACTTAATTTATCATGAAGTGTCCCTACTGTATCTTCTTCTTCAATTTTCACTTCTGCAACGGAGATAATGTCACCAGCATCTAACTTCTCTGCCATATACATAATGGTAATACCGGTTTTTTCTTTTCCTTGTAAAATACTATAGTGAATTGGTGCTCCTCCTCTTAATTCAGGAAGCAAGGATGCATGAACATTTACACAACCGTATTTTGGTGCATCTAATAGCTCTTTTGGCAAAATTTGTCCAAACGCAGCAGTCACGATTATATCTGGATTTAGGGAAATAATTGTCTTTAACTCTTCTGATTGACGAATTTTTTCTGGTTGATATACAGGGATATTATGCTTTAGCGCTTCTATCTTTACTGGTGGCGGTGTTAGCACTTTTTTTCTGCCAACAGGACGATCAGGCTGGGTAACAACAGCAATCACATCATACTTTTCTTCTAATAATCTTTGTAATACAGGAACAGAGAAGTCTGGAGTTCCCATAAATACTACTTTAGTCATTTGCTTCCACTCCTTCTAGCTCATCTTCCTCTAGATAGCGAATTACTTTAGAAGTAAATAATACTCCATCTAAGTGATCCATTTCATGCAAAATCGCCCGTGCTAAATATTCTTCTGCTTCTATTATATATTTTTTTCCTTTTCTATTTTGAGCCTCTACTTTAATTGAAAACGGACGATCAACATCCCCGAATAATCCGGGAAAGCTTAAGCAGCCTTCTGGTCCGACTTGAGAGCCGTCTACTTCTAATAAAATAGGATTAATTAATTCCAGTGTACCCATTTCATCATCAATATCTACTACGGCAATGCGTTTTGATATCCCGATTTGCGGTGCAGCAAGGCCGACACCATCAAATTCAATCATTGTATCATACATATCGTTTAGTAGCTTTGCTAATTTCTTATCAAATACTGTAACTTCCTCACATGGTGTTTCTAACACCGGATCTGGGAACATTACAATTTGTTTTACTGCCACATTATTTCCTCCAAACATTGAGCGCAATTTCAGTTTAAATAATTTTTAACCTCAGACTATTATCAAATTTATTGTTCCTTTTATCTAAATAAAGTTCTTACAAACAGCCTATGCAAAAATTCATTCCTTTTTGTATTTTATCAAACCCTGCTACTAAATAGCTATGTATTCCTTTTGGAAATTAATAAGTTCCTTCCTATTTTGGGCTAACAAAATAAAAACCCATGTCAGAAAAACTCAGGATAACTTTAACCATCCATCATTTTCGCTGTCATGAGCCTTGAACATTTTAACATATTACCATGCAAAAAGAAAGGAGCGGTTCCCCGCTACGTCCATTATAATTGCTAGTAAAACATTTACCCCTTTATCGCCAATCTTTCTGGGAAAAACAGATTATTAAGCTCTTTAATTTTCGCTAAATCGCATTTTGGAACGCGCTCATATGTTAGAATACCGTTAATTTCTTGTTCGACATCTGTAAGTTGTGTATAGCAATAGCCCCATAGTCCTTTTGATTGGAAAATTGCTTCCATAATCTTGCGGTATTCTGTTATATAATCCTCTGCGTTCTCTACGGAAGTATAGCCCCAGCCGCTTTGATCACCCATTTTAAAAGCAATTCCTCCGAATTCTGTTAACAAGATTGGTTCTCCTTTATGAGCGTGATTTGCTGCATACACATCCCATTTACTATGAGCATGGGTAAGTAAATTTTCAACCGTTGAAATAGACTCCTTGAAATATTGATATTTCTCCTTCTCCTCTGCATTACCATGGGCGTAATTATGAATCGCACAAATGTCTGTATCGGTTGCTTCCCAGCCATCATTGGAGATTACAAGGCGTGTGCCATCAATGGCATGGAGCATATGATACATAGTTGTTGAAAAGTGCTGCTGTGTTTTATCAGAATGAATATCTGGAATACCCCAGCTTTCATTAAGTGGCACCCATGTGATAATAGACGGATGATTATAATCTCTCTCCACAATTTCCATCCATTCCTTCATTAATCTTGTTGCAGCTGTTTTTGTATAAATAGGTGCTGATGCGCATTCTCCCCATACTAGAAAACCTAATGTATCTGCATAATGCAAGAAAAGAGGATCTTCTGTTTTTTGATGCTTTCTACAGCCATTAAACCCCATTTCTTTAGCGAACTCGATATCTTTTTTAAAGTCTTCTGCTTTTGGAGCTGTTAAAAGTCCCTCTGGCCAATACCCTTGATCAAGAACCAGTTTTTGATAATAGGGTTTATTATTTAAATAGACCATGCCCTTTTCAGTATGAACTTTACGATAGCCAAAATAGGATTCCACCCGATCTAAAACTGTTCCACTTTCATCACAAAGTTCAAGAGAAACATCAAATAAATTTGGATGCTCTGGTGACCATGTGTAGCCATCATCATGAAAATTGGTACGAAAAATTTTATTTTGGATAATGTCTACTGCCCGTTTTTCGGTAATATTGTTCATTTTAATGCGATCTTCTGCAATCAAAGTATTCTTAAACATCATTTTGTAGTTTATATAATAAGTAGCTTTCGAAATATCTGTTTCTTCATTTAAAGCAAAATCCATCCATACGACGCCGCTATCAAGATCAGATGTAAATCGAACTTTTTCAATATGTTCATTATTTACTTGTTCTACCCAAACCGTTTGCCAAATTCCTGTCGAATTCGTATACCAAATTGCCCGGGGCTCCTCTTCCCAGAATTGTTTGCCCCGCGGAATCGTTTCATCTTTTAAAGGATCATAGACCTTAACAGTAATAATTTGATTTTCTTCTGCTAAATAATTGGAAATATCAAATGAAAACGAAGTATGCCCGCCTTCATGCTCTCCCACGAATTGTCCGTTCACATAGACCTTGCTATAATAGTCTACCGCCCCAAAATGCAAGATTGTTTTCTTAGCAGAATCATTAGAAATAACTACTTCTTTTTTATACCAAACATATTCATGGACAGCTCTTTCTCCAATCCCACTTAATAAAGATTGGTAGACAAACGGAACTTGTATTTCTTTTTCAAATGTTTCTTTATTAAAATACTGCTTTTTTTCTCCAATATTGTCATCATCAAACTGAAATTGCCATGTTCCATTTAAGTTAATCCACTCATCACGCACAAACTGAGGGCGCGGGTACTCTTGTCTCGTCATCTTATACACTCCTATGATTATAATCTTCGAGTATTTACTTGTCTTACTCTCTCAACAGAAACTTTTGGTTTTCTATCGATTGTAAGCAAGCCATTTACTTCTTGTTGGACATCTGTTAGTTGTGTATAACAATATCCACATACATATTCTAAATCCTGAACTGCATGATGGATATCTTCAAAACGTTTAAAAAACGCTTCTTCATCCTTCACTTGATTCCCATATCCCCAGCCTTCCTCTGTTTGAAAAGCAATTCCGCCAAATTCAGAAATAAGGATTGGCTGACCTTTATATGGGTAGTTCTTTGCAAAGGCATAGAAACCTTTATTAAACTGGATGGAATTCGACATTAATTTTTCTTTATCTTCATATCTACTTGCAAGAAGCGCTCCAAATTCTTCATAGTCATGCAATGTGATAATATCGGAAACAGTATGTTCCCAGCCGTCATTTGTGATTACAGGACGATTGCCATCATATGCTTTTGTTAAATGATAGATACTTTCTGTAAAAGCTTGTTGCTGTCTGTCATGATGGATATTACCAATACCCCATGATTCATTAAATGGAACCCATGTGATTACACTTGGATGGTTGTAATTTTGCTTTACAATTTCTAACCATTCATTGGTGAAATTCCGAACAGCTTTGTCACTAAACCCATACGTTGAACCAACCTCTAACCAGACAAGAAGACCTTTTTTATCCGCTAAATATAAAAATCTGCTGTCCTCTACTTTTTGGTGCTTCCGTACTCCGTTATAACCCAATTCTAATACTTTATCGATATCTTCTTCTAAAGCGGAAACACTTGGTGGAGTTAAATCCGATTCTTCCCAATAGCCTTGGTCTAAAATTAAGCGTTGATATAGCTCTCTATTATTCAGAAGGATTCTATTTCCTTCAATAGAGATCTTACGCATTCCAAAATAGGATTGAACTTCATCCAGTAATACATCTTGCTGGTACAATTTAAGAGTCAAATCATATAGATTAGGATTTTCTGGACTCCACACCTTCATTGTCCATGGATCCAGTCTTTCTAAAACACTTCCTTTAAGTATTGCTACATTATCAACTATATTTGCCGTTAATTCATTGATTACTTTGCCATTAAATTGGATTGTTGCTACTACTTTATATCCTTCTGCTGTAAGCGGGATGTCTTTTGTTTCTACTTCTATCGCTACTTTTTGCTCATCAAATAATGGTGTAATTTTAGCATGGTTTAAGTGAGCTTCATTTACATACTCCAACCAAACCGGTTTCCATATTCCCGTTGTTTGAACATACCAGCAGCCAAAATTTTCATCATGCCAGCGTTGTTTTCCTCTCGGTTGTGCACAATCCTTTGAATCTTTGACTTTAACAGTCAGTTTATTCTCGCCAGTTGTCACATAGTTAGCTATATCTACAGAAAAACCATGGTAACCTCCTTGATGAATTGTTACGAGATGACCATTTACATAGATAAACGCCTCATAATCTACTCCTTCAAAATGGACAATCGGATGCTTTTGTATATCATCGATTGTAATCGTTCTTTCATACCAAACCGTTTCGTGATGTTCTTGCTGATTAATCCCACTTGCTTTCGTTTCATAGGTGAACGGCACATTTATGGTTGTGCTCTTTGGAAAAGATGCATACCACTTCTCCTTCTCCCCTACTTTTTTATCATCAAAAGCAAATTTCCATTCTCCGTCTAGTGAAACCCATTCCGCTCTGTGGAATTGAGGATTTGGATGCCATTCATTCATTAATTTATACCTCCAACTTGTTCATTTCTTGTCCTATTTATTTTTCGTATAGATTTATTTTTTGCTAAAACTAAGATACCCGCCGACATACATAAAACTAGACTTATAATATCCATGATCGTATAAGATAGTGCCCCACATACGAATAGCCAAACTGCGACCTTTACATGGACTTGATCATCTATCATATATTTTTTTGCACAAACTAAATTAATTAACCCGAGACCGATTAACAAGGCACCAAACATCCCTATAAATATATAGATACTTCCTACATACGATTCCATTGCTTTCATATAAGCGAACTTAGAATCCTCTACAAGCTTTGCACCTTCTACCTTTTTTAATGTCCCATATAGCAAGATCGTAAAGAGACCATCAACAATTTGCCAAACACCCACAATTCTCACTAAATTTCTTTCTAACTTTCTATTCATTATCCTTTCACCCCTGCAGATAACGACATAGATTCCAAGAAATACTTTTGTGCGAATAGATATAAAATAAAGGTTGGAATAATCGCAAACAATGCACCTGCCATTAATAAAGTCGGTTGTGCTTGATACATTCCTTGCAATAATTGTAGACCTGGTGTAATTGGCATCTTTTCTATATCATTAAATACAATGGACGGCCATAAGAAGTCGTTCCATGATCCCGTAAAGGAGAATAAGGCAACAACCAAAAGTACTGGTTTTACCAATGGCAATATTACTTTTCCTAAAATTTGAAAATCATTTGCACCATCCATACGGGCAGCCTCATCAAATTCGAGGGGAATATTATTCATAAACTGTCTAACTAGGAAGATATTAAATACTCCAGCAGCTCCAGGAACAATCATCGCAATCGGTGAATTCACCCATCCAAGGACATCGATAATTTTATAAAGAGGAATAAGATTTACTACTCCTGGAAACATCATCGTTGCCATTAAAAAAGCAAACAAACCGTTTTTACCCCTAAAATCCAATCTGCTAAATGCGAACGCAGATAATGTAACAACAATTAAAACTAAGATGGTATGTGATACAGAAATAACAACTGAATTTGTAAACCAACGTACCAATGGTGTACTTGTATTATCAACTAATAATGTTGTGTAATTTGTAAGTACCCATTCAATCGGTAAAAATTTAAAGCCCACTGTTTGTAGTTCTATTTCTGATTTAAAGGAGGTTACAACTCCCCATAATAAAGGAATAATCCAAATCACAGCCATGACAAGCAAAAAGGCAAAAGCAATTATTTTCGGTAGTGGATTGGTTCTTTTACTACTCATACTCTTCCTCCTCTAATTAATTCTTTCTCTCTCTTAAGAAAAAGAATTGCAATGATGCAACAACCATTATGCAAAGTCCAAGAATAACAGCCATTGCAGACGAGATTCCAGCAATCGATTGACCTGAACCAAAGGCATTTTGCTGAATATCCATTAATAACACTCTCGTTGAGTCTGTTGGGCCACCACCAGTTAACATTAATGGCTGACCATAGACATTAAATTGGGCAATGGTTGTGATAACAACCGTATAAAGAATTTGCCCTTTCATACTTGGAAGGGTGATTTTAATAAATTTCTGGAAAGAAGAAGCGCCATCAATGTCTGCTGCTTCATAGTAATCTTTCGGAATGCCATTCAGTGCCGCTTGGTAAATGATCATATTCCCACCAATCGTCCACCAAACCGTTACTACTACTAGTGCAATCCATGCAAACGGCTGTGTACCAGTCCAAACTGTTTCAAGATTAAATATATTATTAATTGGACCATACGTTACGTTAAACATAAGTCCCCAAATGATAATGACAGCAGAAATTGCGAATAATGATGGTAGATAGAATAAAGACTGAAAAACTTTCCACAGAGTCGGTTTTGTATTCAATGCCGCTGCAAGAAAGAGAGGTACAAGAATACAAAATGGGACGGTAAATAGAACAAATAAAAAGGTGTTTTTCAAACCACTATGAAGTTGTTCATAAAAGACGGAATCAGATTGAAGTAATAGTTCTTTATAATTATCCAATCCAACAAAGGTTGGGGAACTAATCAAATCCCATTCTGTAAAAGAGATATAAATTCCAAAAAAGATTGGAATCAGAAAAAACACTCCAAAAATAATCAAATGAGGTGCTAAAAATATCCATGGCGCAAAGGAGGTATTCCTAGTTTTTTTCATTTTCATTTGATTCACATATTTCGTAGTGGGAACAGTTTCCATACACCCTACTTCCTTTCCTCTTGCTTTTATTAAAGTAAGATTCGTAGATTCTATACAATTAAAACTTATAGTCTAAATGCACTTATTTTCTTACTAGCAACTTTGATTTCTGTATGTAGGCTGTTTACTATTCTAGATAGATTGGGCCGTTTTGTTGATATTAGCTGCAGCTGAATACACTTCGCTTTTTGCGGGCAAGGTTTTAGTCACCGCGAGCATAACTAGTCATGTTTCCACGTATCTCGCTCGTTTAACCCGGTAGCACCTTTCGTGTATTCAGTCTGCTTAAGATTGGCTATTCTTCCTTTTCCTGCATGTTTTCAATTATCTAAAAACCCCTAAAATCCCAACTCAAAAAGTAAACACTTTCATTTTTATTCGAAAATCAATTATTCGAATTATCTTTTTCTACCTTTGCAGATATTTCTTTTTCCATATCCTCTAATGCTTTGTCCGTTTCTGTTTTGGAGAATACAACATCGCCCGCTTTCGAATCAAGCAATTCAGAAACATAACCATTGTATTTGTAGTCAAATATTTTTAATGTTGCTTGTTGTTCTGGTGTTGCTAAAAAGAATGATTGTGGCATTGCTTTATATTCTTCATTTTCTAATAGAGAAAGCGTTGCTGGGTTTTGACCGGATTTTGCCCATTCCATTGAATTATCACGAACCCAATCTAGAAACTCAACGACACCTTTTGCTTTTTCTTCGCTACGAGAATCATCTTTAAACATGACAAATTGGTGAGAGGAAGACCAGTTCACTGCTTTAGATAAGTCATCTGATAATTGTGGAGCATTTGTTAATCCCCAATTTATCTTTGACTCTTTAATTTGGTTTTGCATCCAAATTCCTTCTGGTAGAAAAACAACTTTTCCAGTTAAGAACATTTGCGTAGGATCTTCTCCATCCTTTGTCGTATAGCCAGCCTTCACATAATCTCTCCACAAATTAAAAGTATCTTTCGCTGCTTGGTTAACTAAAGTTGGTTGAATGCCGTCTTCTGTTAGCTCACCGCTATTTTGTGCATATAGTGACAAGAAATTAGGCTTCAGCCATGTTACCCCTAGTGCTCTGATTTTATCCTTTTGCGCTTGCTCACCAACTTGTTTAATCTCATCAAATGTTACAATATTATCATCCAATGCTGTCGGTAAATACTTATCCACTAAATCTTTATTGTAATAAAGTCCGAAAGTATGAATATCTAATGGAATACTATAACGCTCTGAATCTAGTTCTCCAATCTTCCAAGCCTCCGCAACATAATTGTCTGCCTTAATTTCTGGAAAATCGGCGAGCAAATCATTATAAGAAGTTAACATGCCATTATCTTTAAACTGTTTAATTCGTTCTGCATGGACGATTGTTAAATCTGGAATATTCTTTTTGGAGTTTACAATTGTCGGAATCTTTGTATACATGTCCGTTTCTTTTAATGAAACGTTTTTAATTTTGTATTCAGGATTCGTCTTATTATATTCATTTACCATTGCCTGCATGTTTTTCCCGTCAGGCCCTGTGTATGGATTCCAAAACGTAATTTCGTTTTTGGAACTGCTACTAGCTTCCGAATCTCCACAGCCTGCTAAAATACCAATTGAAAGCCCAATTACCCCAAGATACTTCCAAAGCTTACTCTTTGCCCCCACAATAATTCCTCCTTTTTATTTAACTCATTACTCAACTAAATTCTTTAACTAAAAAGTTAAAGTTTATCTTTTAAACCTTTTTACATTACTAATTTAACAACTTAAGAAAGCGTTGTCAATGCTATTTTATCAATATTTAAAGTTTTTTCTATTGCAGTTAAACACTACGAATGATAAAATAAATAAACAAGCTATTGTTTAACTAAATAGTTAAAGGAGGTCCCCATGCAAATACAAATTTCAAAGGATTATTTTCATATTTACCAAGCACTTGCTAGCGAAACAAGAATTGAGATTATTGAAATCCTTGCTAAAAACAATATGAATATATCTGATTTAGCAAAACAATTAGGCATAAGCGCCGCTATCGTTACCCGTCATATTCAAAAGCTAGAAGAAGCAGGAATCGTTAAATCGGAAAGAACCCCGGGAAAATCAGGACTGCAGAAAATAGTCTATTTAGCGATAGACAATATTGAAATTCATTTTCCAAGAAAAATATTTAAAGAATATCAACTCCACCAGACAGATTTAAAAATTGGTCATTATACTGATTTTTCCGCTATGCCTACTTGCGGAATTGCAACAGAAAAAGAAATCATCGGGAAAGCGGATGATCCTAAATATTTTATGGATAGCCAAAGAGTGGATGCACAGCTATTATGGTTATCCCAAGGTTATGTAGAGTACAAAATCCCAAATTTACTAGGACCAAATGAAATTCCAGAAATGGTAGAAATCAGTCTAGAGCTTGCATCTGAGTTTCCGATTTCCAATAATGTATGGCCAAGTGATATAACGTTTTACTTAAATAACGTGGAGATTGGCACCTACACTGTGCCTGGAAATTTTTCTGATGTGAGAGGTCGCTATACGCCAAAATGGTGGAATGATAAATTTAGTCAGTACGGCCTTTTAAAAACAATCAGGGTAAATAAAATGGATACAGGTATTGATGGGGAGCCGTTTTCTAGTGTCACGATTAATGATTTACAATTAGAGAACTCCCCCTTTCTCACTTTGAAAATTGCGGTTAAAGAAGATTCAGAAAGAGTTGGTGGGATGACTTTATTTGGGGAACATTTTGGAAACCATAAGCAAAATATACAGATTGGGATATATTATTTGGAGAAGGAAAATTAATATAGCAAAATAAAAAGAAATGACCGTTTCCATTCTGTCATTTCTTTTTATTTTCATTTTCACGTTGAAGGTTAATAGCAACAGTAGCATCGTTTGTAACAGTCATCACTACATCAAAATAAACGGATTAACATCAATCGAGATTTGCAGTCCATTTGAACTTATTTCTGTCTGGTAATGATCTAAAATCGACTTTAGAACTTCCTCTAAGTTTGGTTCTTGTTTATATTTTATTAGGCATTGATAACGATATTTATTCTTTATCCTTGCGATTGGTGAAGCGACTGGTCCTAAAATAACCGTTTGCGGTGATAATCTATTTCTGACGATCTGCGTGATTTTCTCCGAGACACCGACTACTTTCATCAGCTCTTCATGACTAATCGTAATCATCGTAAGAAAATAGTATGGCGGATAGGCATGCTGTCTGCGAATCATCATCTCCGTTTCATAAAAACGGTCATAATCCTGTTCGCTCGCAAGCTCTATACTATAATGCTCAGGGGTATATGTTTGAAAAATAACTTCGCCCTGTAATTTATGTCTGCCTGCTCTTCCACTTACTTGTGTCAGTAATTGAAAGGTCTTCTCCGATGAGCGGAAATCTGGCAGATGAAGCATTGTATCAGCTGATAGTACACCAACTAGCGTAATTCTTGGGAAATCTAGTCCTTTGGCAATCATTTGTGTGCCTAATAGAATATCTGCCTCTCCATCTTGGAATTTTTGTAGCAGCTTTTCATGAGCACCCTTTCGACTTGTTGTGTCCACATCCATCCGAATAACTCTAGCTTCTGGCAGGATTTTCGCCAGCTCTTCTTCTACCTTCTGCGTACCTGTTCCAAAATACCGAATATGCTCACTGCTACATTCTGGACAAGTGGTAGGCGTATATGTTTCATATCCACAATAATGACACTTCATCTGATTTTGAAAACGGTGGTAGGTTAAGCTAATATCACAATTCGGACATTTAACAACATACCCACAGTCACGGCACATGACAAAGGACGAATGCCCTCGCTTATTTAAAAATAAGACTGTTTGCTCTTTCTTTTCAAGGCGATCTTTCAGCTTATCTAGCAATGCTTCGGAAAACATGGAGCGATTGCCGGTTCGAAGTTCTTCCCGCATATCAATAATTTCTACATTAGGAAGGGATTGGTTATTCATTCGATTAGGAAGGGATAGTAAAGTATATACGCCTTTTTGGGCTCGTGCAAAGCTTTCTAAAGAAGGAGTTGCACTACCTAAAATAATCGAACAACCATGCTTTTTCCCTCTTTCGATGGCAACTTCCTTTGCATGGTAACGTGGATTCTCCTCTTGCTTATAGGTCATTTCATGCTCTTCATCAATAATGATAATGCCAAGATTCGTAAATGGAGCAAAGATGGCGGACCTAGCTCCTACGACAACTTTCACTTCGTTTCTTTGAATTTTTCGCCACTCATCATACTTTTCTCCCACTGACAATCCACTATGCAAAACCGCAACAAGTTCACCAAATCGCCCTTTAAAACGGTTAACCATTTGGGGAGTTAGGGCGATTTCAGGGACAAGCACAATCGCTTCCTCTCCCTTTGCCAATACTTTTTCAATGGATTGCAAATAAACTTCTGTTTTCCCGCTACCGGTTACACCATATAAGAGAAACACTTCATGGCGCTCCTCTTTGACCGCCTGATGGATCGGTGCAACAACCTTCGCCTGATCATCTGTTAAAGGCAAGGCATATGTTCTTTCAAACTCACGCTCTTGATAAGGATCTCGATATACTTCTTTATCTATTTCGCCGAGAAGACCTTTTTCAACTAGCCCTTTTATAGCAGCTGTAGAAATCTTTAATTTCGTTAAGAGCTGTTTTTGTTCAATTGGTTCTGGATGCTCACTAAAAAACACAAGTAATTCTTTTTGTTTTTTTGCGTTTTTATTCAGCGATTCTTCGTAATCGGTTAAATCTTCTCTCTTTACCAAAGGATAAATATGCTTTACCTTTTTCTTTTGACCTCTTGATTGAACCTCGTAGGAAACTTCTATTGTTCCTTTTTTCACTTCCTTTTGCAGAGCAGAAAGAGATACATTCTTTAGAGCTTCCTCCCACACTACTTCTTCCATATTGCGAAAAAGAGCAGCTACCCCTTCTGCCATGTCTTGTTCTTTTCCCATTACCCTTTTTACCTTGCGCTCATATTTAGCCTTTAAAGCCGGCGGTAGCATCGCTTGAAAAGCAGAAATTTTATAGCAAAGGGTAGAATGAGACAACCAATCAGCAAGGGATAAAAGCTCTTTATTTAAAACAGGTACTAAGTCCATCGGCTCGATTATCTTTTTAAGTGATTTAAAACTAGACGTTTCCTCCAAGCTTTCCACAAATCCTTGAACCTTTCTAGGACCGAATGGAACAATAACTCGCATGCCTGGTTGAATAACCTCTTCCAGTTCTTCTGGAATGAGATAATCAAAGGGTCTGTCCGTTTGTTTTGCCGGAACATCGACAATTACTTTCGCTACAGTCATTTCTGAACAGCTTCCTTCATCAAGACCGCTTGTTCCAAGATTTTTTCCGCTACTTCATCTTTAGAAAGAAGGGGAAGTTCGATGGAAGTCCCATCTTTCTTATACATTGTTACTAAATTTGTATCTGTTCCAAAGCCAGAATCCTGCCTATTTACATTATTAGCAACAATCATATCCGCATTTTTCCGTTTTAATTTATCCATTGCATACACAGCCATATTTTGCGTTTCTGCTGCAAAGCCAATCAGAATTTGTTGATTTTTTCGCGACCCAAGTTCTGACAAAATATCCTTAGTCCGTGTAAATTCGATTGTTTCTGGACCGCTTTGCTTTTTCACTTTATGATCATATACTAAAGTTGGCTTATAATCACTAACTGCTGCAGTTTTAATGATAATGTCAGACTTCTCGCTATAGCTTATCACCGCATTATACATCTCTTCAGCACTTTCCACAGAAATTACCTGTGCACCCTTTGGTGGGGCAAGATTTGTTGGTCCGGATACTAAAATAACATTTGCCCCATATGCAATTGCCTTTTTTGCAATACTATATCCCATTTTTCCAGATGAATGATTGGAAATAAAACGAACAGGATCAATTTTTTCTCGCGTCGGTCCAGCAGTTACGAGAACGGTTGTACCACTAAGGATGTTTTTCTTCCCAGAGAAATAATCCTCCATATGCTGAACAATCATTTCTGGTTCTTCCAATCTTCCCTTCCCCACATACCCGCATGCTAAATAACCTTCACCCGGGTTAATAAATCGATACCCATAGTCATGAAGCGTATTAATGTTTTTAATAACTGCAGGGTGATCATACATATGAACATTCATGGCAGGAGCAATCCAAACATCACTTGTCGCTGCAAGCAAGGTGGTTGTAATCATATTATCAGCAATGCCGTTTGCTATTTTTCCTATCACATTCGCTGTTGCCGGTGCGACTAAAATCAAATCAGCCCAATCTGCCAAATCAATGTGGGCAATCACTTTCGGATCTTTTTCATCAAATGTGTCCGTATATACTTCGTTTTTAGAAAGTGCTTTAAAGGTTAAAGGATTCACAAATTCCATGGCCGCTTCCGACATGATAACCTTCACATCCGCGCCCTTTTGCGTTAATTTACTTGTTAAAGCACATGCCTTATAAACCGCAATTCCTCCCGTAACACAAAGAAGAATCTTCTTTCCATTCAACATTATGCGCTTCCTTCCTTTCTTTCTGTTCTAAGAGTTTATGATAAATAATATTGTTTTATTTGTATTCCGTGGGGACAGCACGATTCACTGGGACGAGCGCCGAGCCGCTTCGCCAAATCTTAAATCGGAAACCAACCTGCTTAGTTAGAATTTAAACATTTATGGGAACACCATTATGTAGTCTTTCATTACTTCTATTATTGTTAAGCATATAATTAAATAACCATTATGTCCATGAAAAAAGACTTAGTAAATGGAATTGCTCCTTTTACCTAAGCCTTTTAGTTTGTACTATATTTTTCAAAAAAATTTAATTATTCCTCGCTTGAACCACTTGGAGTATTTACACGGTAAGTTAGCTGATCTTTATTAATCTCTTCTAATGCTTTTCCTACATTTTTATGAGAAACATATTTTGCTAATTGTGGTCTCGCATTTGTTTGTAGCTTTCTTGCTCTCTTTGCAGCAACAGATACTAATGAATATTTAGAATCGATTTTTGTCATTAATTTATCAATGGATGGATATAACATTATTTAGCCTCCAGCATTTTCTTGTATTTTGGTTCTACTCTTTCTCTGCGACAATGTTCAGCAACAATGATTGCTTTAATTTTTTCACAAGCATTCTCTACTGTATCATTTTCTACGACATAATCATATAAGTGCATCATTTCAATTTCTTCTCTTGCCACATTCATACGGTTGTTAATAATCTCTTCTGACTCTGTACCTCTTGTCACAATACGATTCTTCAACTCTGATAGGCTTGGCGGGCTTAAAAAGATAAATAAGCCGTCAGGAAACTTCTCACGAACCTGCTTTGCACCTTCTACCTCAATTTCTAAAAAGACGTCTTTCCCTTTTAATGTTGTTTCTCGTACGTAATCAACTGGTGTACCGTAGTAATTTCCTACAAATTCTGCATATTCTAGTAATTTCCCTTGTTCGATTAAGCCCTCAAATTCTTCTCTCGATTTAAAGAAATAATCTACACCATCTACTTCACCAGCGCGCGGAGCTCTAGTTGTCATGGAAATAGAATATTCAAAGGATGTATTTTGTTGTGAGAATATTTCCTTTCTCACTGTTCCTTTCCCTACACCAGAAGGTCCAGACAAAACGATTAAAAGTCCCTTTTCTACCAAATCTTTCTCCTACCCTTCGTCTATAATCTCATCACGATCATTTAATCGATGTGCAACCGTTTCTGGCTGAACTGCTGAAAGAACAACATGATCGCTATCCATTACGATAACCGCTCTCGTTCTTCTGCCATATGTAGCATCTATTAATGATCCTCTATCCCTAGCATCTTGGATAATGCGTTTAATGGGGGCAGATTCTGGACTGACAATAGAGATAATTCTATTTGCAGAAACTATGTTTCCAAAACCAATATTAATTAACTTAATGGACATTTGCCTACTCCAATCCTATTATTTTTAGTTTTAACTAGGAAGATTTATTCTAAACCCTATTTATTCAATGTTTTGGATTTGTTCTTTCATTTTTTCCAAACAGCTTTTCACCTCGACAACAATTGCTCCAATTGCTGATGAATTAGCTTTAGAACCTATCGTATTGATTTCTCTGTTCATTTCCTGCAACAAGAAATCAAGCTTTCTTCCAATCGGGCTTTCTTCTTCCATAATTTGATAAAACTGTCTAATATGACTATGTAATCTAACTAATTCCTCATTAATATCTGCTTTATCTGCAAAAATTGCCACTTCTGTAATGAGTCTTGCTTCCTCTATCGGTTCCGGCAAATAGCTTTCTAGACGTGCTTTCAGCTTTTCCCGGTATTGTGTAATCACTTCAGGAGCTAATGACTGTAATTGTTCAACCCAAGTCTCTGTTTGCTTCAGGTTGTTTTCTAAGTCTTTGGATAACTCTAATCCTTCTATTGTTCGCATATTATTTAACTGGACAACCGCTTCTTCAACTGTAGTAAGTAATACTTCTGATAGTTCTTCCATGTCAAGTTCCCGTTCTACTATCTGAAAACACTCTTCTTGATTTAAGAGATCTCGTAGGGAGATAGGCTCTTCAATGGAATATTTGTCTTTTAATTGATGAAGTAATTGGTAATATTGATCAAGCAATGGCCAATCGACGATCATTTCATGGCCCTTCTTCTCTTCATCTTCTAAGCTTACAAATACTTCTACTCTACCTCTATGTATATAGTTTGAAATAATTTTCTTTATTTGTTCTTCCAAATATAGAAATTGCTTTGGCATCCGAATAATCTGATCGCTAAACCTGTGATTGACCGATTTCATTTCAATGTGAAGTGTTGAATGATGATATTGTTTTGTTGCTCTTCCAAATCCAGTCATACTTTTTATCATGCTAACACATCCGTTTTCTTAAAAATGTGCGAATTAATGTTGCTCATGCTTTTCCCGCAAAGTTTCGCTACTAACCCGCAGCCTGAATACACTTCGCTTTCCGTGGGGCGAGCGGTGAGCCTCCTCAGCTTCTCCTCCGGGGTCTCACCTGTCTCGCTAATCCCCGTGGTGTCTCCGTGTATTCAGGCTGCTTTATTATTCTTTAATAATTTCTCATCATACTTGCATAGCGTCGAATATTTTAGAAAAAACAGCATTAAAAACCACATTAAATAAATAAAAGGTAATAGAGTGGTCTCTACTACCTTTTGGATTATAACATATTTTATTTTGATTTACTTAATAAAAATGATCCTGCGAGTAAAAAAGTTGGTACGGAAGCGAATCCGATGATCATTGGCCAATCTTTCATTGCTATTGGCAGTGTATGGAAGATTTCTTGTAGGAATGGTACGTAAATGACAACTAGTGCAAGTACAAGGGATGAAATAACGGCCCATACAAGATACATATTGCCAAATGGGTTTCTTGAAAAAATTGATTTTTCACTGCGGCAGTCAAAAACATGTATTAACTGAGCAAGGACTAATGTGATAAATGCCACTGTTTGGGCGTATTCTAGATTTTCTGGATTATTATCATAGGCAAACATAAACGCTAAAATTGTGGAAATCCCGATTAAAAATCCTCTTGAAATTACCTTCCAGCCGAGCCCTCTTGAAAATACACCTTCATTCGGACTTCGCGGACCTCTTTTCATGACATTGTCTTCTGGTCTATCCAAGCCTAAGGCCATTGCTGGCAATCCATCTGTTACTAAATTCACCCATAGAATTTGGATTGGTACAAGTGGTAAAGGTAGAGCTAATAACATCGCAAACAGCATAACCAGTATTTCCCCAACATTTGAAGCTAGTAAATAACGGATAAATTTACGAATATTTTCATAGATATTTCTACCTTCTACGATCGCTGCTTTAATGCTTGCAAAATTGTCATCCATTAATACTAAAGAGGATGCTTCCTTCGCTACATCTGTACCTGTAATTCCCATTGCAATACCGATGTCCGCCTTCTTGATTGCTGGAGCATCATTCACTCCATCACCAGTCATAGCTACGACATGTCCTCTATTTTGGAAAGCTTGAACAATCTTCAGTTTATGTTCTGGTGAAACGCGAGCGAATACAGCAACATCTTCTACAATATCCTCTAATTCTTGTAAACTTAAATCTGTTAGCTCTTTTCCTTCCATTACCTTGGAACGGTTATTGGCAATGCCAAGCTGCTTAGCAATCGCTTTTGCCGTAATAACATGGTCTCCGGTAATCATAACTGTCTTAATTCCAGCTTCTTTACATTCTTTAACAGCTTGTTTTACTTCTGGTCTTGGTGGGTCAATAATGCCTTGGAGCCCGATAAAAATTAAATCCTTTTCCGCTTCTCTTTCGTGCATAATAATCGTATTTGGAGATATTTCCTTATATCCAATAGCGATTGTACGAAGCGCTTGGGAAGCTAATCCGTTAATCGCTTCCTGCACTACTTTCTTCTGCTCACTTCCTAATACAGTGGAACGATTTTCAAAAAGAATCGATTTACTTTGACCAATCAACACATCTGGTGCTCCTTTTGTTACGACAAACTGTCTTCCAGATGGGTCCTTTACGATCACACTCATCATTTTTCTTGTCGAATCAAAAGGAAATTCATTCACTATCGTAAATTGATTTAATAATTGAGAGCGCGAAAATCCTGCCTTCATACCAGCAACTAGTATAGCGCCTTCTGTCGGATCACCGTTTAAAACATATTCTCCGTCTTTTTGCAGTATCTCTGCATGATTACAAAGCAGTCCAAATGTTAAAAGCTGTTGTAACGCCTTATCTTTAGCAGGATCGACTAATTTTTCATCTGCATAGTATTTTCCTTGTGGTTCGTATCCTGTTCCATCTACTGTATACGTTTTGCCACCAATCCATGTTCTTGTAACCGTCATTTTATTTTGCGTTAATGTACCGGTTTTGTCTGAACAGATTACAGAAGCACATCCCAGCGTTTCTACTGCAGGCAATTTACGGACAATTGCATTTTTTCGGATCATTTTCTGAACACCAAGAGATAAAGCAATTGTAACAATCGCCGGTAGCCCTTCTGGTATTGCAGCAACTGCTAAGGATACACCTGCTAGAACCATTGTGTATAAATCATGTCCTTGAAGTACACCAATTACTACAACTAATACTGTTAATAGCAAGGCCGTTACAATGAGAATCTTCCCTAACTGCTCTAATCTTCTTTGCAGTGGGGTTGTCACAGAATCTGCATTTTGCAGCAAGTCTGCGATTTGTCCCATCGCCGTCTTCATTCCCGTACCGATTACGACACCAACACCACTTCCACGCGAAACCATCGTACCCATAAAGCCCATATTCTCCATATCACCGAGCGC